>NZ_QETL01000003.1:0-93900 GCF_003105135.1 Stenotrophomonas sp. SPM
GCTGCATCGGCTGGCCGATGCGCAGGCGCAGCGGGCGGCCACGGCGGGCGAACATCTCGCGGGCCAGCAGGGCGGTGCCGGCCGGCTTGAACAGGGTCGAGGCACCGTAGAACAGCGCCGAATTGCGCGCTTCCACCCGCACCGGCAGCACCGGCGCCCCGGCGGCGCGGGCGAAACGAACGAAGCCACGCTGCCAGCGCCCATCGCGGATGCCCTGCAGCGACAGCCGCGATACTTCGCCGGCCGGGAACACGATGACGCACTGCTCGGCGTCCAGCGCCTGTTCCACCGCGTGCAGGCTGCCACGCTGGACCTTGCCGCCGAGGATGCGCACCGGCAGCAGCAGGTCCTGCAGCGGGCCGATGGCGCCCAGCAGATCGTTGGCGACGATGCGCACGTCGCGTCGGACCCGGCCGACCGCGTCCAGCAGGGTCAGCGCGTCCAGCGCACCGGAAGGATGGTTGGCCACGATCAACAGGCGGCCGCTGGCCGGGATCCGGGACAGGTCCAGCAGATCGACCTGGTAGCCGCTTTCGAGGAACTCCAGGCCGGCGGCGACGAAGTCGAAGCCGCGCAGATCCGCGCTGCGCTGCAGGAAGGACTCCACCCGGTCCAGCCGCGACCAGCGGCCCACGCTGCGCAGCAGGGGCCGCGCCAGATACCCGCGGCGGCCGCGGAACCAATCGGGGAAACGTTGCTGCAAGCGCTGCTCGAGTTCCTGCATGGCGTGCTCACTGATGCCCGGCGGCCGGATTGGCCGAGAGCCTGCGCCCGCCACGCGGCAGCCAGATGGCGGTTTGGCGGCAGAACGATGACGGCCCCGGCCAGTGGGCCCGGGCCGTGAAGGCCGCCCGCCAATGGTCACGCCAGTGGAACACTGTCTGCGCACGATGGGCCCCGGGGCTCCGCCAAGCCTTGTCGTGGTGGGCACAACACCTTAACCACCGGCAACCCATACGGGTTCACAATGCACAGGCGGCGCACCCCGTGTATGATGCGCGCCCATCTTTCCATCCGAATCAAGGGATATACCGCCTGATGTCCAGCTATCTCTTCACCTCCGAGTCGGTCTCCGAAGGCCATCCGGACAAGGTTGCCGACCAGATCTCCGATGCGGTGCTGGACGCGATCCTGACCCAGGACCAGCGCGCCCGCGTGGCCTGCGAGACCATGGTCAAGACCGGTGTTGCCATCGTCGCCGGTGAAATCACCACCAGCGCCTGGATCGACCTGGAAGCCCTGACCCGCAAGGTCATCACGGACATCGGCTACGACAGCTCCGACGTCGGCTTCGACGGCGCCACCTGCGGCGTGCTGAACCTGATCGGCAAGCAGTCGCCGCACATCGCCCAGGGCGTGGACCGCAAGAAGCCGGAAGAAATGGGCGCTGGCGACCAGGGCCTGATGTTCGGCTACGCCACCAACGAGACCGACAGCTTCATGCCGGCCGCGATCCACCTGTCGCACCGCCTGGTGGAACAGCAGGCCAAGATCCGCAAGAAGCGCAACTCGCCGCTGTCCTGGCTGCGCCCGGACGCCAAGAGCCAGGTCACCCTGCGCTATGAAAACGGCGTGGTCTCGGCCATCGACGCCGTGGTCCTGTCCACCCAGCACGCCCCGGGCATCAAGCAGAAGGACCTCATCGAGGCCGTCCGCGAAGAGATCATCAAGCCGGTGCTGCCGGCCAAGTGGCTGCACAAGGGCACCAAGTTCCACATCAACCCGACCGGCAAGTTCGAGATCGGCGGCCCGGTGGGTGACTGCGGCCTGACCGGCCGCAAGATCATCGTCGACACCTACGGTGGCTGGGCGCGTCACGGTGGTGGCGCCTTCTCCGGCAAGGACCCGTCCAAGGTCGACCGTTCGGCGGCCTATGCTGCCCGCTACGTCGCCAAGAACGTGGTTGCCGCCGGCCTGGCCGACCGTTGCGAAGTGCAGGTCTCCTACGCCATTGGCGTGGCTGAGCCGACCTCGATCTCGGTCACCACCTTCGGCACCGGCAAGATCAGCGACGACAAGATCGAGAAGCTGATCCGCAAGCACTTCGACCTGCGCCCGTACGGCATCATCAAGATGCTGGACCTGGTGCACCCGATGTACCAGCAGACCGCTGCCTACGGCCACTTCGGCCGCAAGCCGAAGGAATTCAGCTACCTCAACGGCGAAGGCGAGACCGTCAACGCCACGGCCTTCTCCTGGGAGAAGACCGACCGCGCCGCCGCCCTGCGCGCCGATGCGAAGCTGAAGTAAGACACGCGAAGGGCCGCGCAAGCGGCCCTTCTGCTTTCTGTAGAGCCGAGCCGACGCTCGGCTTTCTTTTGCCTGCGCCAAGAGCAGCCGAGCATGGGCTCGGCTCTACAAGAGCTACGCCACGCCGATACAATCGCCGCATGTCGACCGAACTGAAAACCCATCAGCTGTCCATGACCGTGCTGATGTCGCCGGACATGGCCAATTTCTCCGGCAAGGTCCACGGCGGCGCCGTCCTGCGCCTGCTCGACCAGGTGGCCTACGCCTGCGCCAGCCGCTACGCCGGCAGCTACGTGGTCACCCTGTCGGTGGACCAGGTGATGTTCCGCCAGCCCATCGCGGTGGGTGAGCTGGTCACCTTCCTGGCCTCGGTGAACTACACCGGCACCTCATCGATGGAGATCGGCATCAAGGTCGTGGCTGAGGACATCCTCAAGCGCAGCGTGCGCCACGCCAACAGTTGCTTCTTCACCATGGTCGCGGTGGACGAGGACGGCCGGCCGACGGCGGTGCCGCCGCTGCAGCCGGCCAGCTCGGACGAGAAGCGCCGCCAGGCCGCTGCGCAGATCCGCCGCCAGCTGCGCCAGGAAATGGAACAGCGGCACCTGGAGCTGCTGGCGTCGAACCCGCCGTCGCCGGAAGATTGACCGCGCTCGCCAGGCATGGCCCGGCGGACACGGGTCAACCGGTGTTCTGTACGCCCTGCGAAACACCGTTCACGCAGGCCACCAGCGCGCGCAGCAGGTCATCATCCTCGCGCCCGCTGGCCCGCCAGCGCTGCAGCAGATCCACCTGCAGCACGCTGATCGGGTCCACGTAGGGATTGCGCAGGCGGATCGACAGCGCCAGCCGCGCATCATGATCCAGCAGGGTCTGCTGGCCCATCAGCGCCAGCAGCCAATGCCGGGTCAGCTCAAGCTCCTTCTCGACCTGCGGGAAGAAGCGAACGTGCAGATCACCAGAGAGCTGCGAGAACTGTTCGGCGATGGTGATGTCGCCCTTCGACAGCACCATCGCGATGTCGTCGAGGAAGGTGCGGAAGAACGGCCAGTCACGCGCCATCTCGCGCAGCGTCTGTTCATGGCCGGCGCCCACCGCCGCCTGCAGGCCGCTGCCCACGCCGTACCAGCCGGGAATGACGGCACGCGCCTGGCTCCAGGCGAACACCCACGGAATCGCCCGCAGGTTGCCCAATGCCGCATCCTGGCCAAGGCGGCGCGACGGCCGCGAGCCCAGGGTCATCCGCTCGATCACGTCGATCGGCGTGGCCGTGCGGAAGTAGTCCATGAAGCCGGACTGGCCGACGAAGGCGCGATACACCTCGCTGCTGGCCGCGGAGACGGTGTCCATCACCGGCCGCCACCCGTCTTCGCGCGGCTCCGGCGCACGCGGTCGCAGGCTGGCGCGCAGCACCGCCCCGGTGGCCTGTTCCAGCGAACGCAGGGCCAGCGCGCGGATGCCGTACTTGCGGTGGATCACCTCGCCCTGCTCGGTCACCCGCAGGCGGCCATCGATGCTGCCGCGCGGCGATGCATCCACGGCGTGGGTGGTCTTGCCACCGCCACGGCTGATCGAACCGCCACGGCCATGGAAGAAGGTCAGGCGGATGCCGGTCTCGGCCGCGACATCCAGCAGTTCCACCTGCGCACGCTGCAGGCCCCAGCGCGACGCTGCGATGCCGCCGTCCTTGCTGCTGTCCGAGTAGCCGAGCATTACCATCTGCACGTCATCGCGTGCACGCAGGTGCGCGCGGTACACCGGATCCTCCAGCAGATCACGCAGGGTGGCGGTGCCGCGCTTGAGGTCGTCCACGGTTTCAAACAGCGGCGCGATATCGAGCGGCACGCCGCCATCGGCATCGACCAGGCCACCGCGTCGCGCCAGTGCCAGCACGGCTAGCACGTCGCCGCGATCGTGCGCCATCGAAATGATGTAGCTGCCCAGTGCATCGCCGCCATGGCGTGCACGTGCATCGGCCAACGCCGCGAACACCGCATCCAGACGCTGGTTGCCCTCGTCATCGCCCTTGGGCAGCGGTGTTTCGCCGCTGGCATGCGGGCCAAGCAGGCGCGCACGGCCCAGCGCATCCAACGCCTGCCAGGCGTCTTCGCCGCCCAGCACCGCAGCGAGTGCACGTGCATGCACGCTCGATTCCTGGCGCACGTCCAGCCGCGCCAGATGGAAGCCGAAGGTCTTCACCCGCCACAGCAGGCGCTGCACGGCGAAGCCACCGGCGTGCTCGCCACGATGGGCACGCAGGCTGTCGAGGATCAGCTGCAGATCGTCGATCAGTTCATCCGGGCCGGCATAGGCACCGTGGCCATCATCCAGCGTGGCCTGCAGGCGCGCACGCATGCGGTCGTTGAGCAGGCGGTACGGCATGTCGGCGTGGCGCGGGCGCGACTGCACCTGCGGCAGCAGCTGCTGGTAGTGCGCCACGCGTGCCTGCAGGGCTTCGCTCACCCCCACCCGTTCGGTGGACTGGCTGAGCAGGCTGGCCAGCTGCAGCAGTTCCTTCTGGTAGCGCCCGAGCACCGCCTGCCGCTGTGCATCGAGCGTGTTGCGGATGGTGCCGGCATCCACGTTCGGATTGCCGTCCATGTCTCCGCCCACCCACGTGCCGAAGCGCAGCAGGCGCGGCAGCGGCAGCTCCTCGCCGTAGGTATCGCGCAGCGCCTGCTGCAGCGACTCGTACAGCACCGGAATCACCCGGTACAGCACCTGCACCAGATAGAAGCCGACGTGCTCGCGTTCGTCATCTACGGTGGGCCGCACCGGCGAGGAATCGGTGGTCTGCCACGACGCGGTGAGCGCCATGCGGAAGCGCGCGGCATCGGCAGCAGCCTCGCCCGGCGTGCGCTGGCCATCCAGGTTGTCCACCAGGCTGGCCACCATCAACTGTTCTTTTTCCAGCAGCGCGCGGCGCACCGCCTCGGTCGGGTGCGCGGTGAACACCGGTTCGATGTCGATGCGCGGCAGCCACTGCGCCAGCTCGTCCAGGCCTACGCCCTGCGCCTTCAGGTGCTGCAGCGCATCCTGCAGGCCATCGGGCTGTGCGCCTGCGGTGCCGGCACGCTGGTAATCGCGGCGGCGGCGGATGCGATGCACGCGTTCGGCGATGTTGACCACCTGGAAGTACGTGCTGAACGCACGCACCATGGTTTCGGCCTGCTCCGGCGTGCGACCGGCCAGGCCATCGGCCAGCTCTGACAGCGGTGCCTGGTTCTCGCGGCGCGCGATCGCGCGGGTGCGCACGTCCTCGACGTCGTCGAGGAACGCGGCGGAAACCTGTTCGACCAGCAGGTCGCCGACCAGTGCGCCCAGTCGGCGCACATCATCGCGAAGCGGAAGATCGGGGGAAGCGAATTCGATGCTGCTGCGGTACTCGTTCATCGGCGACGCACGAACCTCGGGGCATGATCCGTCGCCAAGCCTATCCCAATTCGAAGCCGTTGCTGCGTTGCAGGAATGGTTTCATCTGCACGCATCCGCAGTTGAAGCAGCCGAGCGTCGGCTCGGCTCTACCGACGTCACGGTGCGTGACACCGTGTAGCGCCCGAGCCCGTGCTCGGGCGGCGGCGAAGCCGCACAGGCGGCCCCCGTTGCAGGGGCCGCCATCATCACGTGCGCGATCAGCGCTTCTTCTTCGCCTTGCCCTGCTGCACCGGGCCGATGGTCTGTTCCAGCCAGCGCTCGCTCTCGGCCAGCATGGTCATGATCGATTCGCGTGCGCGGTAGGCGTGCGATTCGTTCGGCAGCATCACCAGCCGCGCGGTACCGCCGAGGCCCTTCACCGCGGCGAACATGCGCTCGCTCTGGATCGGGAACGTGCCGGAGTTGTTGTCGTCCACGCCGTGGATGAAGAGGATCGGATCCTTGATCTTGTCGGCGTAATTGAACGGCGCCATCTTCTGGTAGACGTCCTGCGCCTGCCAGTAGTTGCGCTCCTCGGCCTGGAAACCGAACGGGGTGAGCGTGCGGTTGTAGGCGCCGCTGCGGGCGATGCCGGCCTTGAACAGGCGGGTGTGCGCCAGCAGGTTGGCGGTCATGAACGCACCGTAGGAATGGCCGCCGATGGCGATGTGCTCGCGGTCGGTGACGCCACGACGCACCACTTCATCCACCGCTGCCTGTGCATTGGCCACCAGCTGTTCGATATAGGTGTCGTTGGGTTCCTTGTCGCCCTCGCCGATGATCGGCATGGTCGGGCTGGCCAGCACCACGTAGCCCTTGGCCAGGAACGCCTGGGGACCCCAGTAGCTGATCGCGTTGAAGCGGTACGGCGAATCGGTCACCTGGCTGGCGGCCGCGGCACTCTTGAACTCACCCGGGTAGGCCCACATCAGCAGCGGCCGCGGGCCATCACGCTTGGGGTCGTACCCCGGCGGCAGCAGCAGCGTCGCGGTCAGATCAACGCCGTCGGCACGCTTGTAGCGGATCTGTTCCTTCTGCACGCCCTTCAGCTGCGGCAGCGGGTGGGCGAAGTGGGTCAGCGCGCGCGGGGCGGCATCGGCCTGGGCCAGCGACTGCACGTAGAAGTTGGTCGGCTCGTCCGGGCTTTCGCGGGTCAGCAGCAGCGACTCGCCTTCCTGGTCCAGCAGCGCGACCGGTGCCGAATAGACCGGTGCCTGCGAATGGAACAGGCGGGTGGCCTTGCGGCTTTCGATGTCGAAGCGGTCCACGAACGGACGGTCACCTTCCGGCGACGCGCCCTGCCCGTACAGGAAGATGCTGCGGCCATCGGCGGTGGTCTGCAGGCGGCTGCGGCCGTTGACGTCGCGCACCACGCCGGCGCGGCCCGGATCGTTGTAGCGGTCCTGTGCATCGCGGTCCCACAGCAGCTGCGGCGACTGCGTCGCGTCGTCCGGGGTGATGCGCCAGGTCTTGGTGTTGCGCGTCTTCCACCACGACTCGCTGAGCAGGGCCAGATCGCCACGGCCCCAGGTGATGCCACCGAAACGGCTGCCCAGCTGGGCCAGGGTCACCGGCGGCTTCTCGAACGGCGCGGCCTGCATGAACACCGCATCGCGCACCTTGGCGTCGCGGTTCGGGTCACCGCCGTCCTGCGCTTCGGCCCAGACCAGGGTGGCCGGCGCATCGGCGCGCCAGCTGATGTCACGCACACCGGTCACCTCGGCATCGTTGCCGGTCGGCAGGCCCTCCACCAGCGGGCGCGAGGCCACGCTGTGGGCCAGCTGGCCGTTGCGGTCGAGCACGTCGATGCGGCGCGGGAAGCTGCCCACCGGCACCACGTAGGAATACGGGCGCTGCACGGTCTGGCTGAGCAGGTAGTTGCCGTCCGGCGAGGCCGACAGGCCCAGGTAGATGCCGGCCATGCCGATGGCGCGGGCCTGCCCGTCCAGGCCGACCTGCACCGGCTGCGCACGCGCGTAGTAATCGAACAGGCGCGCGTCGGCTTCGTTCTTCAGCAGATCCTGGTAGGTGCGGATGGAGACCACGCCGCTGCTCTTGCCGGTCTGCTGCACGGCCGGGCCGGTCGGGATGCCATCGGCAGGCGGCGGATCACCGGCATTGGCCAGGCGGGTCATCACGATCAGGCCGCGGCTGTCGGGCAGCCACTGGTAACCGTCGCCGAACACCGTGTTGAGGTTGGCCTGCAGGCGGCGGGCACTGGCGTTGGCGACGTCCACCAGCCACAGCTCGTTGGCACCGCTGGCGGCGTCGACCTGGTTGAAGGCCAGCCACTTCTGGTCGGGCGACCAGGCCAGGCCGGCGATCGACAGCTGCGCCGGCAGGCCGCTGATCTGCCGTTCCTTGCCGTCGGCCACGTTCATCAGCCACAGCTTCTCGCCAAAGCTGAAGCGGCTGTCGGAGAACGTGCGCGGGTTGATGCGCATGCCGGCCAGCTTCAGTTCGGGCTGCGCCACCACCTGGATCGACGGCAGCGACGGCATCTGCATCAGCGCGGCCACGTCGCGGCGCGGCGACAGGAACAGGCCGGGCGCACGCGGCGCATCGACCACCGCCTGCAGCGCGGCCGAGGGCAGCTCATAACCGGCCACGTCCCTGGCGGCGGCCACCGGCGGGCTGTCGGCCGACCACGCCTGCGGGACCACCGCCAGCAGGGCCATGGACAGGACCAGGCCGGTCCAGCGCCGGCTGCGGCGCGCGTGCTTGCTCATCGTTCTTCCTGTTTTGGATGCGTGAAGACCCTCGACCTTAACAGGCGCCGACCCGCGCCCCATCTGCCGATGGTTGGGTCGCTCCGGTTCCGGCCCGGGGCCGCGATATACTGGGCGTTCTCCCCTGCCGAGGGGCGCTGCGACCGGATGCCCTGAGGCCCGGCCAGGCTCGGTAAGGTGGCTTTGTAACAACGGCGCCCGGCTAGATGCGAGTACCCGCTCGCCCACAACCGGAGCTACTGCATGAACGCTGTTGCCAAGACCTTCTCCACCGAAGGTGACTACAAGATCCGCGACATCACCCTGGCCGACTGGGGTCGCAAGGAACTGGACATCGCCGAGCACGAGATGCCGGGCCTGATGTCGATCCGCCGCAAGCACGCCACCAGCCTGCCGCTGAAGGGCGTGCGGGTGACCGGCTCGCTGCACATGACCATCCAGACCGCGGTGCTGATCGAGACCCTGAAGGACATCGGCGCCGACGTGCGCTGGGCCTCGTGCAACATCTTCTCGACCCAGGACCACGCCGCTGCGGCCATCGCCGCCACCGGCACCCCGGTGTTCGCCTGGAAGGGCGAAACCCTGGAAGAGTACTGGGACTGCACCCTGGACGCGCTGACCTTCACCCTGCCCGACGGCACCCTGACCGGCCCGGAGCTGGTGGTGGACGACGGCGGTGACGTGACCCTGCTGATCCACAAGGGCTACGAGCTGGAAAACGGCAGCGACTGGGTCAACACCGCCTCGTCCTCGCACGAAGAACAGGTCATCAAGAACCTGCTCAAGCGCGTTGCCACCGAGCGCCCGGGTTACTGGGGCCGCGTGGTCAAGGACTGGAAGGGCGTCTCCGAAGAGACCACCACCGGCGTGCACCGCCTGTACCAGCTGGCCCAGGCCGGCACCCTGCTGATCCCGGCGATCAACGTCAACGACTCGGTCACCAAGAGCAAGTTCGACAACCTGTACGGCTGCCGCGAATCGCTGGCCGATGGCCTGAAGCGCGCGATGGACGTGATGCTGGCCGGCAAGGTCGCCGTGGTCTGCGGCTACGGCGACGTGGGCAAGGGCTGCGCCGCATCCCTGCGTGCCTACGGTGCGCGCGTCATCGTCACCGAGATCGACCCGATCTGCGCGCTGCAGGCGGCGATGGAAGGCTATGAAGTCAACACCATCGAATCGACCCTGGGCCGTGCCGACCTGTACGTCACCACCACCGGCAACAAGGACATCATCCGCATCGAGCACCTGAGCGCGATGAAGGACCAGGCCATCGTCTGCAACATCGGCCACTTCGACAACGAGATCCAGGTCGATGCGCTGGTGGCGTTCCCGGGCGTGCAGCACGTGAACATCAAGCCGCAGGTGGACAAGTACATCTTCCCGAACGGGAATGCGATCTTCCTGCTGGCCGAAGGCCGCCTGGTGAACCTGGGCTGCGCCACCGGCCACCCGAGCTTCGTCATGTCCAACTCGTTCGCCAACCAGACCCTGGCCCAGATCGACCTGTGGGCCAACAAGGACAGCTACGAGAAGAAGGTCTACCTGCTGCCCAAGCACCTGGACGAAGAAGTGGCCCGCCTGCACCTGGAAAAGATCGGCGTGAAGCTGACCACCCTGACCCAGGAACAGGCCGACTACATCGGCGTGCCGGTGGAAGGTCCGTTCAAGCCGGACCACTACCGCTACTGATGTCGTGCCCGGGGTCGGATCCCTTTCCACAGGAAAGGGCTCTGACCCCAGCAACGGATGCACACGGAACGGGCGCCTTCGGGCGCCCGTTCTGCGTTGGCGGACTCACGCAAATGATCCGCGCGGCAGTGCGCTCAGAATTCGAAGTTGACCGGAATTCTGGCCAGGCTGACGTCGGGCGGATCGCTGCGCTTGCTGCTGAACGTCCAGGCCGAGGCCGCGTTGATGGCTGCCTCGTCCAGTGCCGGATGGCCACTGGACGCTGCGATGATCCTTCCCGTCACCCGGCCCTCGCGATTGATCACCACCAGGATCACGGTGGTGCCCTTCAGGCCCTGCTTGTAGGCCTCCTGCGGGTATCTCGGCGGAGGCGACGACAGCGGCCACCAATCGACCGGCGGAGCATCCGGCGGGTCGGGGTCGACCAGGCAGCGCTGCGGTACACGGATGCCCAGGCGGGTGTCCTGCTTCGGGTCCACTTCCAGGACAATGCCGCGACAGTTGCCCGCCAGCGCGGACAGGAACATGGCCTGCCGCAACATCGCGTGGACACTCGACGCCACGCCGGTGAAACGACACTGGTCACCCTTGCGGTGCGAGGCCATCGACACCATGCCGGCATCGATCAGTTCGCCCACGGCCTTGCCTCGCGTGCAGCGTCCGTCATCGGCCAGTGCCGGTCCGGCGGCCAACATCATTCCGGCAAGCAGGCCTGCCGCGATCATCCGCTGATATGCCACTCCATTCCCCTGTGCTGCGTCCTGTTGCCCCCAGTCTGCCACGCCGGTGCAGACGGCGGCAGCTCGGTCATGCCTGCTGGCTCATCCACGCATGGCGTGGATCTACTGGGGAGCGGATGGCGTGGATGCTCTCCGGCAGTAGCCCCGGTCAAGGCAACGCGACCCGCGCGCGCTACGATGCCCCCATGACTCCCGCCATCAACCTGCTCAAGCGCGAGAAGATCGCCCACACCGTGCGCAGCTACGTGCACGACGCACACGCCGAGTCCTACGGCGGCGAAGCCGTGGAGAAGCTGGGCCTGAACCCGGCACAGGTGTTCAAGACCCTGCTGGCCAGCACCGAAACCCACGAACTGCTGGTGGCGATCGTGCCGGTGGCCGGCCAGCTGGACCTGAAGGCACTGGCCGAAGCCGCGGGCTGCAAGAAGTGCGAGATGGCCGCCGCCGATGCCGCGCAGCGCGCCACCGGCTACCTGGTCGGCGGCATCAGCCCGCTCGGACAGAAGAAGCGCCTGCGCAGTTTCCTCGATGCCAGCGCACAGGCGCTGCCGACGCTGCACGTCAGCGCCGGCCGCCGTGGCCTGGAAGTAGAGCTGGCGCCGGCCGATCTGCTGCGGCTGACCGCAGGGCACTATGCGCCTATCGGGAAGGCCCGCTGATGTCCGCAGCCGATGCCCTGCTGCGGGACCTGCTGAGTGGTGATGCCACGCGTATCCATGCCTCGGCCTGCCGGGTCGCGGTGACGTTCGATCCCGCGCTGCTGGATGCACTGGCGCCGCATGCCGACCGCATCGAACGGGCCTGCGCCGGGGTCACGCTGGGTGGCGCGCTGCTGGCCAACCAGGTGCATCTGCAGGCCGCACTGAAACGTCTGCGCTACTGGCAGGCGCAGGCCGGCTGCCTGTGCGCACTCACGCCGACGTATCTGTTCTTCGACCCGCGCAGGCTGATCGAACAGGGGCAGATGCAGTTGCTCACGGTAGGCGACGCCGATGACGGTTGGGGCGAATGCCACCGCGTTGCCTGTACGCAGTGCGGCCAGCACTGGCAGGCGACCGACCGCGAATATCACTACCCGTGGTGGGAGTGGAAAGCCGATTGACGGCGGGGCACAATCCCACAACGTGCATGCAGCAGATCACGGCCGCCAGTTGGCGTTGTTCTCCCAGAACTGCACGGCGCGCTGGTAGGCCTCCCGGTCCAGCGGCACGCCGGAACCACCCTCCTCCACACCCAATGCATTGCGCATCATGGTGATCGGCGCCATTGGCACTTCTTCCGGCTCGGCGGTGTAGATGCAGCCGACGATGCCCCAGTCCGCGTCGATCGGCGAGCCTTCCTTCGCCAGCTGCTCGGCGCTGTACAGGATCACCACAAGGTAGTTCGCGCGCGGCGATTCCACGCCCTCGAACCAGCGCACCAGCACCGGCAGCTCCTCGCGGTTGCGCGCTTCGTAGCCGCTGCGCAGCAGGTGGCGGTTGGCCTCGGTGACCGGCACGGTCAGGCAGCGCGTGCTGGTCCAGTTCTCGTAGACGAACAGCTTGCAGAACGGCGCATAGCCGTCGAGCACCTTCAGCGGTGCATGCGCATTGAGGTGCGCCTGGAACTGCTCGGCGCTGACATCCTGGATGGTGTTGGCGCGCGGCACGCGCGGAAACAGGCGGGGACGGGCGAATTCGGTGAGGACGATGGACATGGCGTGCCGTGGTTGGAATGTCTGGCACACAGGGTAACCGCTGCGCCCGGCTACAACGCCATCCGCTCGCGCAGCTCACGCGCCTGCCGCCGCGACACGTCCACCTCGCTGCCGTCATCCAGCGCCAGGTCGTAGCCATCGCCAATGCTGGGGGTAACGCTGCGGATGCGTCGCAGGTTCACCAGCGTGTTGCGGTTCGCGCGGAAGAACAATTCGGCTGGCAGGCGTGCTTCCAGCGCGCTCAGGCTGCGCGTCAGCAGCGCGTTCTGGTCGCGGAACCACAGGCGGGTGTAGTTGCCATCCACCACCAGCCTGCGGATTTCGCCCACCGCCACGAACCAGCAACGCTCACCATCGCGCACGAACACCTGGTCCTGCGCGTTCAGGCTGCCACCAGCAACCACCGCCGGCGCCGCAGGCCTGTCTTGCTGGCGCGCGCGTTCCAGCGCTTCATGCAGGCGCGGCGCTTCCACCGGCTTGACCAGGTAGTCCAGCGCATTGGTCTGGAAGGCACGCACCGCATAGGTATCGTAGGCGGTGACGAACACCACCGCCGGCGCCGGGTCCAGGCCATCAAGCACGTCGAAGCCGGTGCCGGACGGCATCTGCACATCCAGCAGCACCAGATCGGGTTTCAACCGTGCGATCGCCTCGCGCGCCGCCGGTACATCATCGGCCTCGCCCACGCACTGCACCCACGGCAGCGCCGCCAGCAGCGTGCGCAGTTCCTGCCGCGCCAGCCGCGCGTCATCGACGATCAGGACATTCAGGGTCGTGCGCATTGCGGAATCTCCAGGATGGCCTGCATGCGGCCGTCCAGCGGTTGCAGATGGAAGCGGCCGCCCTGGCCAAGCTGCGAACGCAGGTAGGCCAGGCCGACGCCATGCCCGGTAGTCGCCGCATCCATGCCGGCCGTGGCAACACCGAGCGGGTTGTCGACCTGCAGCCGCAGCAGGCCATCACGGCACTGCGCGCTGATACGTACCTCGCCACCGCCAGGACGCACGGCGATGCCGTGCTTGATCGCATTTTCCACCAGCAGCTGCAGCGCCATCACCGGCAACCGTGCCTGCGCCGCTTCGTCACTCACGTCGATGTGCAGCTGCAGGCGCTGTTCGTAGTGCACGGCCTCAACGGCCAGGTAATCGCGCACCACGGCGAGCTCGTCGGCCAGCAGTGCCTCCTCGTTGCGCGCGTGCTCCAGCGCGTGGCGCAGCGTGCGCGACAGATCGGTCACCATCTGCCGTGCGCGCTCGGGATCTTCGAGGATCAGCGCGCGCAGGTTGTTGAGCGCATTGAACATGAAGTGCGGATTCAAGCGGGCGCGCAGTGCATCGCGCTCCAGCGCACTGCGCTGGGCCTCGGCCCGCAGGCGTTCGAGTTCCGCGTGGCGCGCCTGCCGCAGGCTGTGCAGGCCGGCCCACAGCGCGGTCCACAGGCCCAGCAGCAGCACGGTGTTGAGCAGATAGGCCAGCCGCGCCACCGGGCGGAAGTCACCCGCCCGGCCGCCGAAATCCACCCAGCCCAGTGCCAGCGCCGGCTGCAGCACGGCGGTCAGCAGCAGCTGCGCCAGCAGCGCACCCAGCAGCACCGCCAGCGCAAGCCGTAGCACCAGCGCACCGAATTCGCGCTTCCACCAGCCGTGCCGCAGGGCCAGTGCACGCACGCCTGCACTGATGCCCCACAGCAACACGCCCAGACCGACGCTGATGAGCGTGCCACCACTGCTGATGCCGCCACCGAAGGTGCTGGTCATCGCCAGGCTGAGCACGCAGAACAGCGCCCACCCGAGGGTGTTGATCAGCCAGAAGCGCAGTGTGGAAGTCGAATCGGGCATGACCATGGCCGGAGCGGACGAAAGGATCAGCGGTGGCTGTCCAGGAATGCCTGCACCTGCCCACGCAGCCACTGCGGATCATCCCACATCAGGAAGTGGTGGCCGGTCGCGCTCAGTGCGATGCGCACGCCGGGCAGCGCGGCGTACTGCGACTGGAAGATCGCACGCGCCGATGCTTCGGTCGCACCCATTGCCTGGTAGGACGCCCAGGCGCCGAGGACCAGCGTGGGCGAACGGATGCCGGCCACCTCGCTGCGCAGGTCGGTCACCAGCAGCGAGTACATCGCATCGGCGGTGGTGGCGCGATCGCTGTCATGGCCCCAGCGCTTCAGCTCGGGCAGGCGCGCGGTGCTGGTCAGCGGGGCCAGCGCCGCTTCGGCCTGCGCCTGGTAGCTGGCCGGGTCCGCCGCCAGCATCGCCGTGCGCATCTGCTCGGCCGTCGGCTGCACGCTCTGTGCGGTCGCCTGCGGGTTCTGCATGCCGGCATAGAACGGCAGCGAATCGACGATGACCAGCGGCCCCAGTGCGTCCGGTTCCTTCACCGCCATCTGCAGCGTCAGCACGCCGCCCAGGCTGTGGCCGATCACCGCCGGATGGTCCAGCTTCTGGTCATGCACATAGGCCAGCAGCTGGTCGCGCATCGCCGACAGAAAATCCGCCGGGCGCGGGTCGGCGGCGCGTGCACCGGCAAAGCCCGGCAGCTGCACCAGGTGGCACTGCACCTCCTTCAGTGCCCGACAGGTCTCGCGCCAGACCTCGGCGCTGCTGTTCAGGCCGGGGATCATCAGCAGCGGGCGGCCGTGGCCGACCACTTCGACCTGCACCTTGCCGGTGCCGGCCTGGGTGGCCCCGGCGGCATGGGCGGTGCCCGAGCCGAGGACGGCCAGCGCCATGCCCAGCATCGCCAGCCGGGCCAGGGCCTTCATCGCGTAGTACATCGCCAGCATCATCTTCATCGCGTACTCCTTGCAGGGACGGGTGCGTGGGGGGATGCGGCCAGCCTGGCCGCCGTGGCTGCCAGCGTGTTGCAGTGGCGGAGCAACGGTCGCGCGCCCGGGTGAACGGTCGCCCGGGGCGAACCAGTTCTTCACGTCGCTCAGCTTCACATCCATCTTGATGGAGAGATATACTCAACCGCACCCGCCGCCACCGCCCGTGCCATGACCGCCATCAGCTTCGAGTTCTACCCGCCCAAGACCGATGAGCAGCGTGGCCAGCTGGACCGTGCCGCCGCCCGGTTGAAGGCGTACGCCCCCGAGTACGTGTCCTGTACCTTCGGTGCCGGTGGCTCGACCCTCAGCTACACCTCCGAGACGGTGCGCCACCTCAACCAGCACCACGGCATGGACGCCGCGCCGCACCTGTCCTGCGTCGGTGGCACCCGACAGGAGATCCGCGAGCTGCTCAAGCTGTACCGCGCCATCGGCTGCCGGCGCCTGGTCGCGCTGCGTGGTGATCTGCCCTCCGGCATGGGCTTCCCCGGCGACATGCGCTATGCGTCCGAACTGATCGCCTTCATCCGCGCCGAGCACGGCGATGCCTTCCGCATCGAAGTGGGCGCCTACCCGGAAACCCATCCGCAGGCACCGGACGCGCTGACCGACCTGAAGCACTTCAAGGCCAAGGTCGATGCCGGTGCCGATGCGGCCATCACCCAGTACTTCTACAACGCCGACGCGTATTTCCACTTCGTCGATGAGGTACAGCGGCTGGGCGTGCAGGTGCCGATCACCCCCGGCATCATGCCGATCGCCAACTTCAGCCAGCTGCGGCGTTTTTCCGAACAGTGCGGCGCCGAGATCCCGCGCTGGATCAGCCGCAAGATGCTGGCCTATGGCGATGACAGTGAGTCGGTGCGCGCCTTCGGTGCCGAAGTCGTGGCCAAGCTGTGCGAGCGGCTGGTCGAAGGCGGCGCACCCGGCCTGCACTTCTACACGCTGAACCTGGCCAAGCCGACGGTGTCGGTGCTGAAGCTGTTGAACGGCTGAAAGCGCACTGTGTTGTCGCTTTCAACGCTACCCTGTGGCGATGAAAGCTGTCCTGTCCCTGCTGCTGGTGCTGCTGTCCGCTGCCAGCATTGACGCCCATGCCCAATCCACGCGCTTGAACCGCTGCACCGATGCGCAGGGCCAGAGCGTCTACACCGACCGTCCCTGTGACAGCGTGGGCGCGCAGTCGCGGCGTCCGCCGCCGCCACCGGCCGGGAGCACCCTGCAGCGCGACAGCCTGGGCGCCAGCTGCCCGCGTCGCCTGAGCGAACTGGTGCAGGCCCTGCACGATGCGGTGAACACCCAGGACGTCAATCGGCTGTCCACGCTGTATCTGTGGAGCGCGGTCTCCGATGCCGGCGCGCAGCGCATCCTCGGCCAGCTGGAATCGGTGGTGCGGCGGCCGCTGGTGGACGTGGTGCCGGTGTATCCGCAGCAGGATGATGAGGTGCAACCGGATGGGAGTCAGAGCCCTGCTGCGCAGGGATCCGACCCTGGGACACCGGTGGCCCGCTACCCCGTGGGCCTGCGCCTGGAGCAGACACTGCCGGGCAGTG
Source organism: Stenotrophomonas sp. SPM (assembly GCF_003105135.1). NCBI lineage: Bacteria > Pseudomonadati > Pseudomonadota > Gammaproteobacteria > Lysobacterales > Lysobacteraceae > Stenotrophomonas > Stenotrophomonas sp. SPM. The sequence continues at coordinate 16,901 of NZ_QETL01000003.1, forward strand.
CGGCGCGCGCGGCGACGGTGCTGGGGCTGCGGCGGCAGTACGGGTGTTTCTGGATCACGTTGTAGGACCGCATCCACGCATGGCGTGGATCTACTGACAGCGGGCGGCCGACCCTGTGGTAGCGCCGGGCCATGCCCGGCGGAAGGCCAGAAGCGCCGCGCTACCCGCCTGGCCACAGGCCGCGGATCGCGGCGATGCCCTGGCCGCCGTGGCGGCGGGCCTGGCTGACGTGGCCGGCATCCAGCCCGCCCAACGCGTAGATCGGCAATGACACCTGCGCCCGCAGCGCGGCAAACGCCTCCCAGCCCAGCGGCGTGGCATCGGGGTGGCTGGCGGTGGCCTGCACCGGGCCAAGCACGGCGAAATCGCAGCCCAGCCGCTGCGCCGCCTGCAGCTGCGCGAGGTCGTGGCAGGAGGCAGCCACCAGTTGCCCGGCCGGCAGCGGGCGTTCCTGCAGGGTTGCCAGCTGTTCGCTGCCCAGGTGCACGCCGACGCCCAGCGTGCGGGCCAGTTCGATATCGCGGTTGAGCAGCCACTGCACGCCCTGGCGGTGTGTCCGCAGGGCCTGTTCGATCAGCACCTGCCGCTGCGGGTGCGCGGCCGGCAGGCGCAGCTGGATGCGCTGCTGGCCCGCGGCCACCGCCTGCTGCAGCTGGTCCTGCCAGCGCTGCGGCCCGTGCTCGCCGTCCTCCGGTGCCGGGGTGATCAGGTAACGGTCCGGTTGGCGCAGCGCGGCCACCACCGGCAGATCGGCCGGCGGCATCGAATAACGGCCCAGCTTGTCCGGTGCCACCCAGGTGATGGCCTGGCCCTCGCGCCCGCGCGGGGTGCCCTTCCAGCTGCGGATGTGCCGCACGTCCAGGGTCAGGTGCTTGTCCGGGTAATGCTGCGGCACGTCCATGATCCACTCGCCGATCTCGGCCTCGATGCCGAGCTCTTCGCGCAGTTCACGCACCAGCGCCTGTTCGGCACTCTCGCCGGCCTCGCGCTTGCCGCCCGGGAATTCCCATAGGCCGGCCATGTCGCGGTTCTCGGTACGGCGGTTGAGCAGGATGCGGCCACGGGCGTCGGTGATGACGCCGGCCACGACATGGATCGATCGTTTCGGGGAAGGCATGGCCAGAGCATGCCCACGCGGCATGCAGGCTGCAACCTCGGTGCGGATGAACAAGGGGCCCCTTGCGGGACCCCTTGCCAACTCCGTCATGCACGCTGGATCAGAACTGCACGTTCCAGGTCATCTGCGCACCGATCTCGTGCTGGCCACCGCCGGCACGGCCCAGCGCGCCCAGCGACAGGCGGCTGTTGTCGGAGGTGTTCACCGCCACGCCCAGCTCGGCGATGCCGACGTTGCGGGCCAGCGGCACACCGTCGATGCTGAAGGTGCTGCTGCCCACCACGAAGTGCTGGTTGCTGCGGGTATGCACGTCGCCGCCAGCGTGCTGCCAGGCCAGGCCCGCCACCAGCTGGGCACCGTCGTCCTGGTTGGCACTGATGTCCCACGTGGCGCGCAGGCCGGCCGTGGCGGTCCACACCGAATCCTTGCTCGCCTCGATGGCCAGCGCGGTGCTGCCGCCGGCTTCCTCGGCCGCGTCCATGGTCAGGCGGGTGTAGCCCACGCCCACGTGCGGGGTCAGGGTCATGCGCTGCAGCTGGATGTCCCAGCCACCCTCGGCGAAGCCGGATACGGCGTGCGCGTCATGGCTGGCGCGCAGCTGCTGGCGGGCATCGCCGACGATGGCGGTGCGGTCGGTATCGACGTCATAGCTGGCGTAGCTGGCACCGGCATTGAACCAGGCCTCGCCGGCGCGGAAGCCTGCGTACAGGCCGCCGTGCACGGCATCGACATCGGAGCGGGCGCTGCGTGCATCGGTCTTCTGGCGCACCTTCTCGGTGCCGGCCACCAGGCCCACCGTCCAGGCTTCACCGAAGGTCCAGTCCAGGCCGGCCATCAGGCCTTCGCGGTGCTGGCGGCTGTCGGCCACGCCGTCGTTGCGGCCGTCCTGGCGGTTGCTGGCACCGCCACCGGACAGCCAGAAGCCGCCGCCGTGGGCCTTGATGGACGGGTTGCCACGCAGGCGCTGGCCGACGCCTTCATGCAGGAAACGGTCGTCCAGCAGCAGCGCACGGTTGCTGGCGTGGATCTCACCGGACAGGTGGTCGAACGCCTCGCGTGCCTGGTCGGCATCGAGCATCAGCAGCTGGTTGTACAGCGCCAGCGCCTCACCGGACTGCTGCAGCGTGTCCAGCCCGGCCGCCAGCGCACGCTGGTTGCTGTTGGCCGCCACTGCGCCAAACACCACCGGCGGGTTCACCCCGCCCGGCTCACCCGGGGTACCCGGCGTGCCCGGATTGCCGGGGTTGCCCGGTTCGCCCGGAGTACCCGGTTCGCCAGGTTCACCCGGCGTGCCCGGGTCACTCTTGATCGCGATGGCCAGGCGCACGTCGTTGCCGGTCTGCACCAGGGTCGGGTCGATGAAGGCCGAGCGCGAGATGACATCGTCGAACTGGCCGTCGATGCCCTCGGCCGCGCTGAGGATGGTGTAGACCTGGCCATTCTGGTAGCTGGTGGACGGGTCGAGCGCGGTCACGCGCACGCCGGCGGCACCGGACTGGCCGCCCGCGGCGACCCGGCCCAGATAGGCCTTGCCGGTCACCGTCAGCAGGTCGGACTGGCCATTGCCCAGCACATCGACGTCGTAGAAGGCCTTGTCGGCCACCTGTTCGGGGGTGAGGGCCTGGTTGTTGAAGTACAGGTTGCCGTCGATCACCAGGGTGCCCAGGCCGCCCTGGCCCGGCGACAGCACCGCACCATTGCGCACGAAGGTTTCACCCACGGTGGCGTTGCCGGCCAGCATGCCGCCGTTGATGACGTGCACGTTCGAGCTGCGGATCACATCGCTGCCCAGGCCCGTGCCGTAGTTGATCGTCTGCTGGAAGCCGGCGCTGCCATTGAGCACCAGGGTGCCGCCATCGATGCGGATCTCCTGTGCCACCGCCTGGCTCGTGCCGGTGTAGCCCTGGCCGGTGTAGGTGTCGGAGTTGATCACCAGGGTGCCACCGCTGACGTTGATGCCGCCGCCGAACGCGGTCAGGTCGCCGTTGAGCGTGGTGGTGCCGGCCAGCTGATGCAGACCACCGGAGGTCATCGAGTCGTGACCGCTGGCGATGGAGTTGTCCAGCGCGATGTCATCGGTGTGGTTGAACAGCAGCCCGCCGATGCCGCTGTTCATGGTGATCGGTGCACCGTCCAGCTCACCAGCGGCGGTGGCCGCACCCCAGGTGGGGCCATCGGCGGCGGTCCAGTCCTCCATGCCGCCACCGATGACCAGGTAGCCGCTGTTGTCCAGGGTGTAGCCGGTGCCGGCGCTGAGCTTCGCGCCGTTGTTCACCGTCAGCACGCCGAGCGGGTCGAAGACGGTCTTGCCCACGGTGATGCCATTGGCGGCGGTGATCGACGAGCCTTCACCGCTGACCAGCACCTGCTCGGGATAGAGCGCCGCCGTACCCAGCGGGAAGTCCGAGCCACCGGACACGCTCAGCGTGTCGGTGGTGATGCTGGCACCGTCCAGCACCTGCAGGTCGGTGGTGACCTTCATCGCGCCGGTGTTGACCCACTCGCTGCCGGTGCCGGTCAGGGTAGCCTTGGCGCGGCTGTCGCCGGTACCGGCGCCGAACGAGTTCTTGATGTTGGCAACGTCCGAACGGATCGCGCCACCGTCTTCGATCAGCAGGCTCGCCGTCGCATCCACGCGCGCCGCTTCGATGGCCGAACCCACGCCGCGCACTTCGATGCGACCGGTCTGCCCGTAGTCGCCCGACGGACCGTCCGGCGATTCGGCGATGAGCGACGTGGTCGCCCTCACGACGCCACCGTTCTCCACGCGCAGCAGCGCTTCGCCACGGCGGCCCAGTTCGAAGGTATCGGTCGTCACGCTGCTCGCGCCGGAGACCACCATCGTGCCGACCGAGTTGGCGTCCTGGCCCAGGAACACGCTGTCGGCCACCACGGTGCCGCCATCGGTAACGTTCACGATGCCCGAGCTGTTCTCGACGATGCCAGCAACCAGCGCGCCGCCGACGGTGAGCGAGCCGCCGCTGCCGATGTTCAGCTCGCCCTGGCCGCGCTGGCCGACCAGCAGGTTGTTGTTGGCGATGACCAGCGAACCACCACCTTCTACCGTGACCACGCCCTTGCTGCCCGCCAGCACGCCGATACGCATGCCCTGCGACAGACTGGGGCTGTTGACGGCAGTGGCTGCCACGGCGGCGCCGCCCGTGATCAGCAGGCTGCCAGTGCCGGCGTTGCCGACATCGATCTGGCGCGCGGTCAACGTTGAACCGGCGCCGCTGATCTCTGCCGCGCCCTCACTGCCTGCGGCAAAGCCCAGCACCACGTTGCGGGTGACGTCGACGCTGGCGCCGTCCTTGACCGTCAACAGGCCCTTGCCGGCGTCACCGACGCGCAGGTCGTCGAAGATGCTGGTCAGCGTGATGCTGCTGCCGGCACCTGCCACGTTGAGCGTGCCGAAGCTGCCGGCGAGCGTGCCCAGCGAAGCGCCTTCGGTGGAGGTCAGGCTGCCACCGCCCAGCACGTTGACCACGACGGTGCCGTTGGGACCGACGCGGAAGCCATCGGCGTAGACGCGCGAATCGGTGATGGTTTCATCGTTGGTGAAATCGAAGGGCGCGGCGAACACGGACTGCATCGGCAGTGCTGCCAGGCCCAGTGCGAACAGCAGCGCGGTGCGCAGTGCGGTCGGACGCTGGCCGTGGCCGACGCGGGTGCGGCCGGGAGTGTGGGAGGAAGTGAGTTCCGAGGCGACCTGCATCTGGCCGGTGGTGTGGTTGAACACCTGGCGATAGATCCTGTTCATGACGCTCCATGTGTATGTCGTGTGGCTCGCAGGACCACTTCATGTGATCCGCGACGTGCGCCTGCCGGCAACCGGGGAATGGCCCCTGCGAAAAACCCGGCAGTAGAAACGCAGGCACACCATACGGAGGCGAAGGGGGAGCGCCTATAAAAGTCGTCTGACTTCCGAGTAGGGAATTTCCGATGTGTCTGTCAGAAGCTTCGGAATTCCGCGCTTCTGTCTAACAGCTCACATAAACAGCGTCATTGCGGCCGTGAAGCCCATAACGAAGAAGCCCCGCTTTCGCGGGGCTTCCTGAGTCAGCTCAGCTGGCCGTGGCAGTGCTTGTACTTCTTGCCACTGCCGCAGGGGCACGGATCGTTGCGGCCGATCTTCGGCTCGTCACGCTGCAGCGGGTTCACGCCCTGCTGCGAGGCTTCCACCTGCGCGGCTTCCTCGTCGGCGCTGTAGCTGCCGGCGTCCTGGTGCTGGAACTGCGACTGGCTCAGGCGGGCCTCCACCTGCTGCCGTTCGGCTGCTTCCAGCGCCTGCACTTCCTCGTCGCTGCGGATGCGCACGCGGGCCAGCAGGGTCACCACTTCGCGCTTGACGTTCTCCAGCATGTCCGAGAACAGCTCGAAGGCTTCCTTCTTGTACTCCTGCTTGGGCTGCTTCTGCGCGTAACCACGCAGGTAGATGCCCTGGCGCAGGTAGTCCATGCGGGCCAGGTGTTCCTTCCAGCTCTGGTCGAGCACGGTCAGCATCACGTGCTTTTCCAGCGCACGCATGGTTTCCTCGCCCACGCCGGCTTCCTTCTCGGCGAAGTGCTGGTTGACGCGCTCCAGCACCTTGGCAGCGATGCCTTCGGCGTCCAGTTCCTCGTGCGACTTGACCATGTCCACCAGCGACATCTGCAGGCCGAAGTCCGACTCCAGGGTCGCTTCCAGGCCACGCAGGTCCCACTGCTCGTCCACCGAGTTCGGCGGCACGAAGCGGGCGACGATGTCGAAGATCACGTCGTCGCGGATGCCGTCGACGTTGTCCTTCACCGATTCGGCGTCCAGCAGCTCATCGCGCTGGGCGTAGATCACCTTGCGCTGGTCGTTGTTGACGTCGTCGAAGTCCAGCAGGTTCTTGCGGATGTCGAAGTTGTGGGCCTCGACCTTGCGCTGCGCCTTTTCGATCTGGCGGCTGACCAGGCGGTCCTCGATGACGTCGTCTTCCTTCATGCCCATCATGCGCATGGCCTTCTGCACCCAGTCGGAGGCGAAGATGCGCATCAGGTTGTCTTCCAGCGACAGGTAGAAGCGGGACGAACCCGGGTCACCCTGGCGGCCCGAACGGCCACGCAGCTGGTTGTCGATACGACGCGATTCGTGGCGCTCGGTGCCGACGATGTGCAGGCCGCCGGCGGCCTTCACCGCGTCATGGCGCTTCTGCCATTCGGCCTTGACCGCGGCCTTCTGCTCGTCGGTGGCGCCCTCGCCCAGCTCGTGGATTTCCGCTTCCAGCGAACCACCCAGCACGATGTCGGTACCACGGCCGGCCATGTTGGTGGCGATGGTCACCGCGGCCGGACGACCGGCGTTGGCGACGATGGTCGCTTCGCGGTCGTGCTGCTTGGCGTTGAGCACTTCGTGCTTCACGCCGGCCTTGGCCAGGTGCTCGGACAGCATTTCCGAGGTTTCGATCGAGGTCGTACCCACCAGCACCGGCTGGCCGCGCTTGGCGCACTCTTCGATGTCGGCCAGCACCGCATTGAACTTGCCCTTGCGGTTGAGGAATACCTGGTCCGGGCTGTCCTTGCGGATGGTCGGGCGGTTGGTCGGGATGACCACCACTTCCAGGCCGTAGATGCTTTGGAATTCGAACGCTTCGGTATCGGCCGTACCGGTCATGCCGGACAGCTTCTTGTACATGCGGAACAGGTTCTGGAAGGTGATGCTTGCCAGCGTCTGGTTCTCGCGCTGGACCGGCACGCCTTCCTTCGCTTCCACGGCCTGGTGGAGGCCGTCGGACCAGCGGCGGCCGGACAGCGTACGGCCGGTGAATTCGTCGACGATGACCACTTCGCCGTCGCGCACGATGTAATCCACGTCACGCTGGTAGATGGCGTGCGCGCGCAGGGCGGCGTTGAGGTGGTGGACCACGGTCAGGTTCTGCGGCGCGTACAGGCCTTCGGTCTCGCCGTCGAGGATGCCGGCTTCCACCAGCAGCTGCTCGGCGTGCTCCATGCCCGCTTCGGACAGGTGCACCTGCTTGCCCTTCTCGTCGACCCAGAAGTCGCCCTCGCCGTCTTCCGCTTCCTGCTTGACCAGGTTCGGCACGACGCGGTTGACGCGGATGTACAGCTCCGGGGAATCGTCGGCCGGGCCGGAGATGATCAGCGGGGTACGCGCTTCGTCGATCAGGATGGAGTCGACTTCGTCGACGATGGCGTAGTGCAGGCCGCGCTGGTAGCGATCAGCCTTGGACAGCGCCATGTTGTCGCGGAGGTAGTCGAAACCGAACTCGTTGTTGGTGCCGTAGGTGATGTCCGAGGCATACGCTTCGCGCTTGTCGCTGTGCGGCATGCCCGGGTAGACCACGCCCACTCTCAGGCCCAGCCAGTTGTACAGCTTGCCCATCTGGGCGGCGTCGCGGCGGGCCAGGTAGTCGTTCACGGTGACCACGTGCACGCCCTTGCCCTCCAGCGCGTTCAGGTACACCGGCAGGGTCGCGACCAGGGTCTTGCCTTCACCGGTGCGCATTTCTGCGATCTTGCCCAGGTGAAGCACCATGCCGCCGATCAGCTGCACGTCGTAGTGGCGCATGCCCAGCACGCGGCGGCCGGCTTCGCGGCAGACCGCGAACGCTTCCGGCAACACCTTGTCCAGGGCTTCACCACCGGCGATGCGCTGCTTGAACTCCGGCGTCTTGGCCTGCAGCTGCTCGTCGGAAAGCTTCTCGATCTCCGGCTCCAGCGCATTGATCTTGGCGACGATGCGGTTGAGCTGGCGCAGCTGTCGTTCATTACGACTGCCAAATACGCGGGTAAGCAGGCTGTTGATCATTGAAGGAACCGGGTTGGATGGACACAGCGGCCCGGTCTTCCCCCTGGGGATCCGTCCGCCGCAAACGAAACAGGGCGCATTGCGCCCTGTCGATGGCAACACCCATTGTAGCTTGGGACGGGCACCAGGGGTTTCAACCCTTTGGCGAGGGGGTCAGAGCCCTTCCGGGCTGCAGAAGGGATCCGACCACGCGCAGGATCGGGGCGGATCCCTTTCGCGACAGGGAAAGGGCTCTGCCCCCCAACCGGGGTTCAACCGCGGCTGATGCGGCCGACCGGGGTATTACCGCCGTCGCCGAGGAACTTGCGCGGGTTGACCACGTTGCCGTTTTCCCAGACCTCGAAGTGCACGTGGGCACCGGTCGAGCGGCCGGTGGAACCGGCCTTGGCCACTTCCTGGCCGGCACGGACCAGGTCACCGACCTTCACCACCAGGCGCGAATTGTGCGCATAGCGGGTCACGTAGCCGTTGCCATGGTCGACGTCGACCACGTTGCCGTAGCCGCCCTTCACGCCGGAGAAGCTGACCACGCCATCGGCGACGGACATCACCGGGTCGCCCACCTTGGCGTGGAAATCCATGCCCTTGTGGGTAGCGGCACCGCGGCCGAACGGGTCGGCACGGGTGCCGAAGCCGGAGGTCACGTAGCTGTTGCGGATCGGCATGCGCGAGGGCACAGCGTTCTGCTGCAGCTGGTGGTCGAACATCAGCGATTCCATCACCGACAACTGGCGGCCTGAAGCAGCGAAGCGCTGCTCCAGCACCTGTAAGTCGGCGTTGACGTCCTTGACCGGGATGTCCGAGGTCGGGCCGCCGGCATCGCCGTCACCCAGGCCGGGGGTCTCGTTGAAGTCGAACTCGCCGTCTTCGAGCTTGCCCATCTGGGTCAGGCGCTCGCCGAGGGCATTCAGGCGGGTGGCCTGTGCCTGCAGCTCGCCCAAGCGGGCGGCCAGGGCGTTGACCTGGGTCTGCGCATCGCGCTGGACCTTGGCCAGTTCAGCTTCCTGGCGGTCGACCTTGGCCTGCAGGCGCGAATCATTGAGCGCGCTGGCGCCAATGCCGCCGGCAAGGCCGATAATGCAGCCTACCCCGAGCACGCTGCCCAGCAGGGCGCGGGGGCGGTCCTCGAAATAGAACCGCAGACGCGCGATCGGCGATTTGGCCTGCCCTTCACGCGTTTTGATTACGATCTTTTTGAATGCCATCAGTGAGTTTTCATGTCTGAGCCGAAATCCAGCGTTCGTCCCGCGTCCAAGCCGAAACCGGCACTGGATGCAGTGATGGGGGACAAAAGCGGAAACCCTCTGCGTCGTGCCTTGTGGCTCGATGCGCTGGACCGTCAGTTGCGCCCCCAGTTACCGCCCGCGTTGCGCAACCGTTGCCGGCTGGCCAATGTGGACGGGGAACACCTCGTTTTTCTCGTCGAATCACCGGTCTGGCATGCCAAGTTGCGGCTTGCTGAAGCCCAGTTGCTCGACGCGGCCCGGTCCATCGGGCTGAGGGCCACCAAGGTGACCATCAAGACTGCGTCTCCCATTCCCACGCGCTCCCCAGCGCACGACAACCGGAATGGCCCCCACGCAGTTTCAGCCGCCACGCACAAAGGGCTACGCGACGCCTTGGCGGCCCTGCAGGATGCCCCGCTCAAACCGAAGCAAGGGTCCTGAGGACAACGGAGCATCCAGCTCCGATCCCCGTCGCGCATGTCACCGCAGCGTGAAACATTTTCGGGGGCCGGGTCGCATCCTAGCCGCCCCGGGTGGTCGAGTCGTTAGATTGCTGTTAAATAATCGTTATATTCAGGCTTCAAAGCGGTCAGGTTCACAAAACCGTGACCCCCAGCCGACCGTCGCTTTACGCGCTGCGCCATTCAGCCAGCTGCGCCCGGAAACGACAACGCCGCCTTGGAAGGCGGCGTTTTCTTCTTGTATTTCAACAACCTGAAATGATCAGGCGTAGGCCGGCACGGCGTACACCACCGGATCTTCGGCGGTCGGCGACTCGTAGGTCACCCATTCCCAGGCGGTGGCATCGGCCATCAGCGCACGCACCAGCTTGTTGTTGAGTGCGTGGCCGGACTTGAAGCCCTCGTAGGCACCCAGCACCTGGCCACCGGCCAGATAGAGGTCACCGATCGCATCGAGGATCTTGTGGCGCACGAATTCGTCGGCGTAGCGCAGGCCGTCTTCGTTGAGCACGCGGAACTCGTCCAGCACGATGGCGTTGTCCATCGAACCGCCCAGGCCCAGGTTGCGCTCACGCATGTATTCCAGGTCGCGCATGAAGCCGAAGGTGCGGGCGCGGGAGATTTCCTTGGTGTAGGCCATCGTCGAGAACTCGATTTCCTGGCGTGACTGCTTGGCCGGGATCATCGGGTGGTCGAACTGGATGGTGAAGCCCAGCTTGTAGCCCTCGTACGGGGTGAAGCGGGCAACCTTGTCACCCTCGGTCACTTCCACGGTCTTCAGCACGCGGATGAAGCGCTTGGGCGCGTCCTGTTCAACGATGCCCGCCGACTGCAGCAGGAACACGAACGGGCCGGACGAACCGTCCATGATCGGCAGCTCGGCCGAGGACAGTTCGACGATGATGTTGTCCACACCCAGGCCGGCCAGTGCCGACATCAGGTGCTCGACGGTCTGGATCTTGGCGTCGTTGCAGGTCAGGCCGGTGCACAGGGTCACTTCGGTGACCAGTTCGGCTTTGGCCGGCACTTCCACCACCGGGTCCAGGTCCACGCGCCGGAACACGATGCCATGGTTGACCGGTGCCGGGCGCAGGGTCATGTACACCTTGTCACCGCTGTGCAGGCCAACGCCGGTGGCGCGGATCGTGTTCTTGAGGGTGCGTTGCTGGATCATAGGGGCAGACCGGAAGTGACACGCTAGATTAACACGCACGTCCCCATACCCCGGCTGAAACACCCTTGGAGGCTGCCGGTGGGACACGCGTGAAGCAAGGCGGCCGGGCCCATCCTGGCCCGGCGCCCGCATTTTCTGGACAGGGTGGCGCAACCCGGGGGGGACAAGCCCCGGGCAGCTCCGCTTAGTCCGCTTGGCGGCGCAGGAAGGCCGGGATGTCCAGGTAATCGTTCGGCAGTTCAGCCGACGCCGGGGCCGAAGAGGCCGGTGCCGACGGGGTCGACGCGGCCACGCTGTCGCTGCTGGCACGACGCAGGCCCAGGCCCATGCCGCCGACGGCCTTGGACACGGCGTCGCCACCGTTGTCGAAGTCGCCGAATTCCGGCTGGCCGGTGGTCGCGTTGCGCACCAGCTTGATCGGCGCGCGTTCGCCCGGGCGCTGGCTCTTGCTGGCCGACACGCGGTTCAGGCCGGTGGCCACCACGGTCACGCGCACTTCGTCCTGCATGTCCGGGTCGAGCACGGTACCCACCACCACGGTGGCGTCTTCCGAAGCGAAGCCATCGATGGTGCGGCCGATCTCGTCGAACTCGGCCATGGTGAAGTCGGCACCGGCAGTGATGTTGACCAGGATGCCGTTGGCACCGGCCAGGTTCACGTCGTCCAGCAGCGGGTTCTGGATGGCGGCTTCGGCAGCGGCCTGCGCGCGGTCATCGCCACGGGCGGTGCCGGTACCCATCATCGCCAGGCCCATTTCGGACATGACGGTGCGCACGTCGGCGAAGTCGACGTTGATCAGGCCCGGACGCACGATCAGGTCGGCGATGCCCTGCACGGCGCCCTGCAGCACGTCGTTGGCGGCACGGAAGGCCTGGATCATGGTCGCGTTGCGACCCAGCACGGTGATCAGCTTCTCGTTCGGGATGGTGATCAGCGAGTCGCAGTGCTGGCTCAGTTCTTCGATGCCCTTCAGCGCGACCTGCATGCGGCGACGGCCTTCGAACGGGAACGGCTTGGTGACCACGGCCACGGTCAGGATGCCCATTTCCTTGGCCAGCTGTGCCACCACCGGTGCAGCGCCGGTGCCGGTGCCGCCGCCCATGCCGGCGGTGATGAACACCATGTCCGCGCCCTGCAGGGCGTCCATGATGCGCTCACGGTCTTCCAGAGCAGCCTGGCGGCCGACTTCCGGATTCGCGCCTGCGCCCAGGCCCTTGGTCACGTTGGTACCCAGCTGCAGCTGCAGCTTGGCACCGCAATTCTTGATGGCCTGCGAGTCGGTGTTGGCGGTGATGAATTCCACACCATCCACTGCCGAGTTGACCATGTGCGCTACGGCATTGCCGCCGCCGCCGCCCACGCCAACCACCTTGATCACCGCATTGGGTGCCATCTTTTCGATCAGTTCAAAATGCGCCATGTCCGTGTCCTCGTTGTATCCGCTTGTCGGTGGCATGGGCGTTGGGGCCTCCTGCCTCTTCGCGTCATGTTGCCGATGCGGCTGTGTGGGTTGTGTGTTGCGTTGTTGCGTCGTGTTGCCGGTATTGCAACCGGGCGGACCCGGGTGATGCAGGTTCCGCGTCAGAATTCGCCGCGGAACCAGGTCTTGAGTTTCTTGAACATGCTGCCCGCACGTCCGGTCGGCAGCGACGGCCGGCGCGGATGCTCGTTCTGGCTGCCCATCAGCAGCAGGCCCACGCCGGTGGCATGCACCGGGTTGCCCACCACTTCGCCGAGGCCGGTGACGTGCTGCGGAATGCCCACGCGCACCGGCATCTGCAGCATTTCCTCGGCCAGTTCGACCACGCCTTCCATCTTCGAGGCACCACCGGTCAGCACCAGGCCGGCGCGCACCAGTTCCTCGAAGCCGGAGCGGCGCAGTTCGGCCTGCACCATCTCGAAGATCTCTTCGTAGCGGCCCTGCACTGCCTGCGCCAGCGAATGGCGCGGCATGCGGCGCGGCGGACGGTCACCCACCGACGGCACCTGGATGCTTTCCTCGGCGGTGGCCAGCTGGGCCAGGGCGCAGGCGTAGCGCACCTTGATCTGCTCGGCTTCCGGGGTCGGCGTGCGCAGCATGTGCGCGATGTCGTTGGTCACGTGGTCGCCGGCGATCGGCAGCGAGGCGGTGTGGCAGATCGCGCCCTGCACGAACACAGCGATGTCGGTGGTGCCGGCGCCCATGTCGACCAGCACCACGCCCAGTTCCTTTTCGTCGGCAGTAAGCACCGCCACGCTGGAGGCCAGCGAGGACAGCACCAGGTCGTCCACCTGCAGGCCGCAGCGCTGCACGCACTTGCTGATGTTGGCCGCCGCGGACTGCGCGCAGACCACCAGGTGGGCATGCACTTCCAGGCGCACGCCGGTCATGCCGACCGGGTTGCGGATGCCTTCCTGCGAATCATCCAGCACGTACTCGCGCGGGATCGCATGCAGGATCTTCTGGTCAGCCGGGATCGCCACCGCCTTGGCCGCATCGAGCACGCGATCCAGGTCACCCCAGGTCACTTCGCCGTCGCGGATCGGCACGATGCCGGGCGAGTTCTTGCACTGCACGTGGTTGCCGGAAATGGAGGCGTACACCGAGCGGATCTCGCAGCCGGCCATCAGCTCGGCTTCTTCCACCGCACGCTGGATCGACTGCACGGTCGATTCGATGTCCACCACCACGCCGCGCTTGAGGCCGCGCGACTCGTGCGAGCCGATGCCGATCACTTCGATCGGGTTGCCCGGCGAATACTCGCCCACCAGCGCCACCACTTTGGAGGTGCCGATATCCAGGCCGACGATCAGCGATTTGTCACCCTTGCGATTCATGTCCTTTCCTGCGTTCGTCTGGCCGGGGTCGCGGGTGCGCCGGCCGGCGTGGCCGGCGTTCCCCAGCTCAGGGTGAAACCATTGGTGTATCGGAGGTCGGCGCGCTCGATCGGCGCAGCCTGGTTGGCCAGCTGCGGCAGCACGCGCACGAAGCGCTGCAGGCGCGAGCGGGCATCGTCACGGCCGACCACCACTTCGGTGCCATTGCTCAGCAGCAGCGACCAGCTGCCGCGCGCATCCATGGTCAGGCGGCGCACGTCCACACCGGCCGGTGCGAACAGCGCGCGCGCATCGTTGTACAGCTTCACCACTTCTTCGGTCTGGCTGTCCGGGCCATCCAGCTCGGGCAGCTGCAGGTCGGCCAGCTTCTTCGGCGTGGGGAACAGCTTGCCCTGCTCGGAAAGCAGGCGGCCTTCGCCCCAGCGCGCGAATGGCTTGTGCTCGACCAAGGTCACTTCCAGCACGTCCGGCCACTGCTTGCGCACCTGCGCGCTTTCCACCCACGGCAGCTTTTCCAAGGCGTCCTGCGCGTCCTGCAGCTTGACCGCGAAGAAGCCGGCATGTGCGTACGGCAGCAGCACCTGCTGCAGCTGTTCCGGCGGCACCCGCTTGAACTCACCGTGCACGCGCAGCTTCGCCAGCGGCCAGCGCTCGGCGCCGACCCAGCCATTGACCACGGCCACCACCGGCAGTGCAACCACCGACAGGGCCAACAGCCAGACGAAGATGCGCAGCACCGCGTTCATGCGTGCGATGCCTCCAGGGTCTGTTCCAGCACGCGCCACACCAGTTCCTCGAAACCGATGCCGGCCTGCGCTGCCGCCTTGGGCACCAGCGAGTGGCTGGTCATGCCCGGCGCGGTGTTCACTTCCAGCAGGAAGAAGCGGCCGCTGGCGCGGTCACGCATCACGTCCACGCGGCCCCAGCCACGGCAGCCGGCGGCGCGGAACGCAGCCAGGGCGATGCGGCGGATTTCTTCTTCGTCAGCGCCTTCCAGGCCCGGGCACAGGTACTGGGTGTCCTCGGCGATGTACTTGGCGTTGTAGTCGTACCACTGGCCCTTGGGCACGATGCGGATCGACGGCAGCGCGACGTCACCAAGAATGGCCACGGTCAGTTCGTCGCCTACCACCATCTGTTCCATCAGCAGCTGGCCGTCGTAGCGCGCGGCCAGGGCCACTGCTTCGTCCAGGCCGGCGTCGTCGGTCACCCGGCTGATGCCCACGCTGGACCCTTCGTTGGCCGGCTTGACCACCACCGGCAGGCCGAGCTCGGCCGCGTTGGCGTGCACGTTCTCCGCGGTCACCTTGCGGTATTGCGGGGTCGGCAGGCCCAGCGACAGCCACACCTGCTTGGTGCGGATCTTGTCCATGCTCAGCGCCGAGCCCAGCACGTCCGAACCGGTGTACGGCACGCCGAAAGCGTCCATCAGGCCCTGCACGATGCCGTCCTCACCGCCACCGTTGTGGCCGTGCAGGATGTTGAACACGCGGTCGACGCCGCCGGCGGCCAGCGCCTTGGCCAGCGCCGGAATGCCATCCACGGCGAACGCATCGACGCCGCGCGACTGCAGGGCTTCGAGCACGTTGCGGCCCGAATCCAGCGACACCTCGCGTTCGCTGGAGCTGCCGCCGAGGAGCACGGCGACGCGACCGAACACGGCCGGGTCGGTGGCGCGCAGCGGCGGGAAGGTCAGGGTGCTCACGCCTGGCCCTCCGCCTTGAAACCTTCCACGGCGATCTGGCTGGCGACGGCACCGATGTCGCCCGCGCCCATCATCAGCAGCAGGTCACCGTCCTGCAGCACGTCCGGCAGCACGCTGGCCAGCTCGGCGGCCTTGCCCACCACCACCGGCTCGCTGCGGCCGCGCGCACGGATGGCGCGGGCCAGTGCGTGCGAATCGGCACCGGCAATCGGCTCCTCGCCGGCCGGGTAGACCTCGCTCAGCACCAGCGCATCGACGCTGGACAGCACGGCGGCGAACTTGTCGAACTGGTCGCGGGTACGGCTGTAGCGGTGCGGCTGGAAGGCCACCACCAGGCGCTTGTCGGTCCAGCCACCGCGGGCGGCGGCAAACACCGCTTCCAGCTCGCTCGGGTGATGGCCGTAGTCGTCGATGATGCGGACTTTGGCGCCACTGGCCGTGGTCACTTCGCCCAGGTCGTTGAAGCGGCGGCCGACGCCGGCGAAGCTTTCCAGCGCGCGGGCGATCGCATCCGGGGCCACGCCCAGCTGCCAGCCCACCGCCGCAGCAGCCAGCGCGTTCAGCACGTTGTGCTTGCCCGGCAGGGCCAGCACCACCTCCTGGCTGGTGCCCTGCGGCAGGCGCAGGGTGAAGCGCATGCGCGAACCTTCCTGCACCACGTTCTCGGCGCGCACGTCGGCCTGCGGGCTCATACCGTAGCTCATCACATGGCGCGGGGTCCTGGCGGCCAGCGCGGCCACTTCCGGGTCGTCGATGCACAGCACGGCCAGGCCGTAGAACGGCAGGCGCTGCAGGAACTCGGCGAAGGCCGCCTGCACGCGGGCAAAGTCGTTGCCGTAGTTTTCCAGGTGGTCGGCATCGATGTTCGTGATGATCGACATCAGCGGGTTCAGGCGCAGGAAGCTGCCATCGCTTTCATCGGCCTCGGCCACCAGCCACTGGCCACCGCCCAGCTTGGCATTGGCACCGGCGGCCAGCAGCTGGCCACCGATCACGAACGTCGGGTCCAGGCCACCTTCGCTCAGCACCGCCGCGGTCAGGCTGGTGGTGGTGGTCTTGCCGTGCGTACCGGCCACGGCGATGCCGCGGCGGAAGCGCATCAGCTCGGCCAGCATCGCCGCGCGCGGCATGATCGGAATGCGCTGGCTGCGTGCTTCCATCAGTTCCGGGTTGTCTTCGCGGATGGCGCTGGAGACCACCACGCAGTCGGTGCCCAGCACGTTGGCGGCCGAGTGGCCACGCATGATGCGTGCACCCAGGCCAGCCAGGCGGCGGGTGGCCGCGTTGTCGGCGTTGTCCGAACCGGAGACTTCATAGCCCAGCGTCAGCATCACTTCGGCGATTCCGCTCATGCCGGTACCGCCGATGCCGACGAAATGCACGCGCGGGAACGCGCGCACCAGGTCGTTGGTGTCGTGCAGGCGGCGGATCATGCGCGGCCTCGCGCGTGGCAGGCGCAGTAGCGGGCCTTCTTCATACAGCTTCCTCGAGAATGATATCGGCGATGCGCTCGGCGGCATCGACCTTGGCCAGGGCACGCGCGGCTTGCGCCATCTGCATGCGGCGGGCGGGATTTTCGGACAGTTCGCGCAGCAGTGCGGCAATGCCGTCGGCCAGCGTTCCATCCTGCTTCAGCAACACGGCCGCATCGCGCTCGACCAGATACTCCGCATTGCGGGTCTGGTGATCGTCGACGGCGGCGGGGAACGGCACCAGGACGCTGCCCACGCCCGCCGCACACAGCTCGGCCAGGGTGGACGCGCCGGCACGGCACACCACCAGGTCGGCCCAGGCGAAGGCATCGGCCATGTCGGCGATGAACGGAGTGATCTCAGCCTGCACGCCGGCCTCGGCATAGGCCTGCACGGCTTCGCCATGCAGCTTCTCGCCGCTCTGGTGGCGCACCTGAACCTGCACGTTGCCGGCCAGCCCGGCAATCGCCTGCGGCACGCCGGTGTTGAGCGCGCGTGCACCCTGACTGCCGCCCACCACCAGCAGCCGCAGCGGGCCCTGGCGATCGGCAAAACGCTGTTCCGGCGGTGCGATCGCGGCAATTTCCGCGCGCACCGGGTTGCCGACGAACTCCTCGCCCTTGGCAAACGTGCCCGGGAAACCGGTCAGCAGGCGGCGCGCGTAGCGCGACAGGATGCGGTTGGTCATGCCCGGCGCACGGTTCTGCTCGTGCACCAGCAGCGGCAGGCGATGCAGGCGCGCGGCCATGCCACCGGGGCCGGAGGCGAAGCCGCCGAAGGCGACCACGGCGCGCGGCTGGCGCTTGCGAATGATCATGCCGGCCGCACGCAGGGCGCGCATCAGCCGCCACGGTGCACCCAGCAGGGCCAGCTTGCCCTTGCCGCGCAGGCCGGTGATGGCCAGGGTGTCGACCGGAATGTCGTGCTGCGGCACCAGACGGGTTTCCATCGCGCCGTCGGCGCCCATCCAGGTGACCGGCACGCCACGCTGGCGCAGCACACGGGCCACGGCCAGGCCGGGGAAGATGTGGCCACCGGTGCCGCCAGCCAGGATCATCACCGGGCGGGTATTGGTGTTGTTCGTGGAGGCAGTGCTCATGACAGCCTCCCGAAGGTCGGTTCGATGCGCGACTGCAGGCGGCTGGTACCACGCGCAGCGGCCGGTACAGCGGCAGCCACCGGTTCGGCAGCCTTCGGCGCGCTGGTGGCAGCGGCCGGTGCAGCCGGTTCAGCCGCCGGCGCGCCCGCGGCCTCTTCGCCACCGCCGATGCGCACGGCCTGGCGGCGCTCGGCGCGCTTCAGTTCATAGGACACGCGCAGCAGCAGGCCCATCGCCACGCAGGTCATCAGCACCGACGAACCGCCCGACGAGATCAGCGGCAGGGTCAGGCCCTTGGTCGGCAGGATGCCCAGGTTCACGCCGATCGAGACGAAGGTCTGCATGCTGATCCACAGGCCGATGCCGAAAGCGATGTAGCCGGAGAAGTGGCGCTTCATTTCCACGCAGCGCATGCCCAGCCAGAAGGTGCGGCCGACCAGCAGTGCGTACAGGGCGACGATGGTGCAGGTGCCCAGGAAGCCGAATTCCTCCGCGGTGACCGAGAAGATGAAGTCGGTATGCGCTTCGGGCAGGTAGTACAGCTTCTGCACCGAGTTGCCCAGGCCCACGCCGGTCCACTCGCCACGGCCCACGGCCATCAGCGCGTTGGACAGCTGGTAGCCGTCGCCCTGCTGGTCGGCCCACGGGTCGAGGAAGGAGGTAATGCGGCGCATGCGGTACGGCTCGATGATCGCCAGCGCGCTCATGCCGACCAGGCCGATGATCACCGGCATCGACATGCGCGGCATGTTCACCCCGCCCAGCACCAGCATGCCGGCGGTGATCGCCAGCAGCAGGGTGGACGAACCGAAGTCGGGCTGTAGCAGCAGCAGCACGACCAGCGCACCGGCCACGCCCAGCGGCTTGAGCATCGCCGGCCAGGTCGCATTGACCTCGTCGCGGAAACGCACCAGGTAGCTGGACAGCCAGACGATGTAGAGCACCTTCACCGCTTCGACCGTCTGGAACTTGGAGATGCCCAGGTTGATCCAGCGGCGCGCGCCGTTGACCGTGCTGCCCAGGCCCGGCGTGAACACCGCCAGCAGCAGCACGAAGCAGCCCAGCAGCAGGATCTGGTTGTACTGCTCGATCGACTTCAGCTCGGTGCGGGCGGCCACGACCGCCAGCACGATGCCCACCGCCAGGAAGATCAGGTGGCGGTTGAGGTAGTAGAACGGGCTGCTCATCAGTGCGATCGAGCTGGATGCCACCATCACCACGCCAATGCCCGTGAGCGCAATGATCGCGCCCAGCAGCCACTTGTCGTAGCTGCCTTCGATGGCTTCGAGGCGTGTTGCCTGGCGGGACAGATCGTTCATTCTCAGCGCACCTTCAGGGTGGCAAGGCCGATCAGCACGAGCACGACCGAGATGATCCAGAAGCGCACGATCACGCGCGGCTCCGGCCAGCCCTTCAGCTCGAAGTGGTGGTGGATCGGCGCCATGCGGAACACGCGCTTGCCGGTCAGCTTGAACGAGGCCACCTGGATCATCACCGACAGCGTTTCGATGACGAACACGCCGCCCATGATCACCAGCACCAGCTCCTGGCGGGTGATGACCGCGATCGTGCCCAGCACCGCGCCCAGCGCCAGTGCGCCGATGTCGCCCATGAAGACCATGGCGGGGTAGGTGTTGAACCACAGGAAGCCGAGGCCCGCGCCGGCGATGGCTGCGCAGATGATGACCAGCTCACCGGCACCGGGTATCTGCGGGATCTGCAGATAGTTGGCGAACACCACGTTGCCCGAGGCGTACGCGAACACGCCCAGGCCGCAGGCCACCAGCACGGTGGGCATGATCGCCAGGCCGTCCAGGCCGTCGGTCAGGTTGACCGCGTTGGAGAAGCCGACGATCCAGAAGTAGGCGATGGCCACGAAGCTGATGCCGGCCAGCGGCAGCGCGATCGACTTGAACATCGGGATGTAGAAGGTCAGCGCGGCCGGCACGTCGGCGGTCTGCAGCAGGAAGATGCCTGCGGCCAGGCCGAAGATCGACTGCAGCAGGTACTTCCAGCGCGAGGCCAGGCCGTTCGGGTCGCGGCGCACGATCTTGATCCAGTCGTCGTACCAGCCGATGGCACCGAAGCACAGCATCACGGCCAGCACCAGCCACACGTAGCGGTTGCGCAGGTCGGCCCACATCAGCACCGACAGGGTGACGGTGAGCAGGATCAGCGAACCGCCCATGGTGGGCGTGCCGGCCTTGACGAAGTGGGTCTGCGGGCCGTCGGTACGGATCGGCTGGCCGCCCTTGAACTGGGCAAGACGGCGGATCACCGCCGGGCCCAGCCACAGCGACAGGAACAGCGCCGTCAACGCGGCAAGGATGGCGCGGAACGTCTGGTAGTTGAACAGCCCGAACAGGCTCTCCAACTGCTGCAACCATCGAGCCAGTTCATACAACATGCGGGGATTCCTCTCCTTGCGCCAGCAGCGCTTTGACAATCGTGTCCATGGCGCTGCCACGGGAACCCTTGACCAGGCAGCGCACGCCGGCGTGCAGCTCGTCCTTCAGCGCCTGCGACAGCGCGTCATGGGTGGCGAAATGACGGCCGCCTTCGCCGAAGGCGGTGGCAGCGGCGGCACTGAGCGGGCCCAGTGCGTACAGGCGCTTGAGGCCGGCGGCACGTGCGCGGATGCCGGCCTGCGCGTGCAGGGCTTCGGCGTCCGGGCCCAGCTCGCGCATGTCGCCCAGCACCAGCCAGCCCTCTTCCGGGGCGGCGGCCAGGGCATCGATGGCGGCGGCCAGCGAACCGGGGTTGGCGTTGTAGCTGTCGTCCACCAGCACCGCGCCATTGCGCAGCTGGTGGGCGATCTGGCGGCCCGGTACCGGCTGTGCCGCGGCCAGGCCCGAGGCCACCAGGGCCAGGTCGATGCCGGCGCCCAGCGCCAGGCTGGCCGCGGCCAGCGCGTTGCTGACGTTGTGCCGGCCCGGCAGGCCAAGCGCGATGCGGACCTCGCCCTGCGGCGCGACCAGGGTGAACTGGCTGCCCTGCGCACCGGCGCGGATGTCGCGCGCGGTGACATCGGCGCTGTGGTCCAGGCCGTAACGCAGTACCCGGCAACGTGCCGGGGTACCGACGAAATGCTGTTCGAACCAGCGGCCGTAGGCATCGTCGACATTGATGACGGCCACGCCATCGGCCGGCAGCGCGGCATAGATCGCGCCCTTGGTCACCGCCACGCCGAGCAGGCTGCCCATGCGTTCCAGGTGCGCCGGAGCGATGTTGTTGACCAGCGCATAACGCGGGCGGGCGATATCGGTCAGGTAGGCGATGTCGCCCGGCTTGCCGGCGCCCATCTCGTAGACGGCGTAGTCGGCATCTTCCGGGGCATCGATCACCGCCAGCGGCAGGCCGATCTCGTTGTTGCGGTTGCCCGGGTTGGCGTAGACCACCTTGTGTGCGTGCTCGGCCACCTGCTGCAGGATCGCCAGCAGCAGGCTCTTGACGCTGGTCTTGCCGTTGCTGCCGGTGATCGCGAACACCTCGGTGTCGCGGTCGCGCTGCATGCCGGCGGCAATCCTGGCCAGGGCCAGTTCGCTGTCGGCTACCAGCACCTGCGGCACGTCCAGTGGCAGCAGGCGCTCGACCAGCAGCGCGCTGGCACCGCGCGCCTGCGCATCGGCGGCGAAATCATGGCCGTCGAAACGCTCGCCGCGCAGGGCCACGTACAGGGTGCCGGCGCCCAGGCTGCGGGTGTCATTGCTGACCGCATCGATGGCCACGTCATCGCCGTGGATCTCGCCACCGGCCCAGTGCGCGATCAGCGAAAGCAGGGTGCGCTTCATGCGATGCCCTCCCCTGCCTGTGCTGCCAGCACACCGGCCTTGGCAGCCAGCGCGGCAGCCGACACTTCGGTGTCGTCGAAGTCGTGGCGCACGCCGTTGACCTCCTGGTAGGGCTCGTGGCCCTTGCCGGCGATCAGGATGATGTCGCCCGCACCGGCGCGCTTCACCGCCAGGCCGATCGCACGCGCGCGGCTGCGCTGCACGGTCACGTGTGCCAGGTCGCGCGGTGCTCCTTCGCGTCCTGCGACCGCCCCGCTCGGGCTTCCATGCCCAGCGAAGCCGGCGAGGATGTCGGCCACGATCACGTCGCCGTCTTCGCCGCGCGGGTTGTCGTCGGTGACGATGACCTGGTTGGCCAGGCGTTCGGCGATGGCGGCCATCTGCGGACGCTTGCCGGTATCGCGCTCGCCACCGCAGCCGAACACGCAGTACAGCGTGCCCTGCAGGTGGCCGTGCAGGCTTTCAAGGGCCTGTTCCAGCGCATCCGGGGTGTGTGCGTAGTCGACCACCACGGTGGGCAGGCCGTCTTCGCCACCGAGGCGGTTCATGCGCCCGCGGATCGGCTGCAGTGCCGACAGCACTCCGGCGATGCGCTCGATCGATTCGCCCAGTGCATGCAGGCTGCCGGCCACGGCCAGCAGGTTGTCCACGTTGAAGCGACCCAGCAGCGGCGACTGCACCGCAGCGCGCGCGCCGTCGATGACCAGTTCGAAACCGATGCCGCGGCCATCCAGCTGCAGGCCTTCGGCACGCACGCTGGCACCGGCGGCACCGCGCGAGCTCAGGCCGATGGCCTGCACGCTGGCCGGCAGGCCTGCGAACAGTTCACGACCGAAGGCATCATCGAGGTTCACCACTGCGGCCTTCAGGCCCGGGCGGTGGAACAGGCGTGCCTTGGCCGCGCCGTAGCTGGCCATGTCACCGTGGTAATCCAGGTGATCGCGGGTGAGGTTGGTGAACACCGCCACGTCGTAGTGCACGGCGTCCACGCGGCCCTGGTCCAGCGCGTGCGAGCTGACTTCCATCGCCACCGCACGTGCGCCGTCGTTGCGCAGCTGCGCCAGCAGCGCATGCATCTGCAGCACCAGCGGGGTGGTGAAGCCGGTCGGCTCGACCGCACCATAAAGTCCGGCGCCCAACGTGCCGATACTGCCACTGGGCGTACCGAGGAGGTGCCAGGCCTGGGCCAGCAGCTGCACGGTGGAGGTTTTGCCGTTGGTACCGGTCACGCCCACCATCGTCATCGCACGCGAGGGCGCACCATGGAACTGGTCGGCCATGGCGCCGAGGCGTGCGCGCAGGCCCGGCACGGCGATGGCATCGGCCGGCGCCGGCAGCTCGGCCGGGGCCGGCGGCTCGAACAGGATGGCGCTGGCACCGGCCGCGCGCGCCTGCTCGACAAAGCCCAGGCCATGCGCGCCGAAACCGGCAATGGCGACGAAGGCATTGCCGGGGCGCACGGCACGGCTGTCCAGCACCAGGCCGGTCAGAACGGGATCGTTGCCCGCCAGGGCAACGTCCGGAAGCAACTGCGAAAGCAACATCGAAGGACTCATTGCGTGCCTCCCGCGGGCGGGGCCGGCACATGGTTCTGCGCGCTGGGCAGCGCGGCGTCGAATTCGGCGGCGGCATCGGCCGGCAACGCGGCCTCGGCCGGCGGCGCCGGCAGGATGGAGGCCGAATGCCCCATCTTTCCGGACTGCTGGGCAGCCAGCCACGACTGCAGGTCGTCCAGCGGGACGTCCATCAGGCGCAGGGTGCCTTCCATCACGTTGTGGTACACCGGCGCCGACACCAGGCCGCCGTAGAACTTGCCGCCCTGCGGGTCGTTGATGACGATGACGGTGGCGAAGCGCGGGTTGGTGGCGGGCACCACGCCGGCGAACAGCGAGTTGTAGTGGCCACGCTCGTAACCGCCGGGGCCGGCCTTGCGCGCGGTACCGGTCTTGCCGGCCACGTGGTAGCCCAGCACGGCTGCCTGCTTGGCGCCGCCCTGCGTCACCACCGTCTCCATCATGGCCACGACTTCCTTGGCCACGTTCTCGTCGATGATCTGCTTGCCTTCGTTGCGCTGGCCCTTGACGAAGGTCGGGGCGATCAGCTTGCCGCCGTTGGCCAGCGCCGAGTACGCGGTGGCGATCTGCAGCGGCGTCACGTTCAGGCCGTAGCCGTAGGACATGGTGGTCTTGGTGGCGCCATCCCAGTTGCCGGGGCGGCGCACCACGCCACCGGATTCACCGGGGAAACCGCTGTGCGGCACCGAGCCGTAGCCGAAGCGGCGCACACCGTCGTAGAAGGTCTGGTCGGTCATCTTCGCAGCGATCTTGGCTGCGCCGATGTTCGAACTGCGGGTGATCACGCCGGTGACGTTGAGCACGCCGTTGTTGCGCGGCACGTCGCGGATGGTGAAGCGGGCCACCTGCATGTAGCCCGGGTTGGTATCGATGATGGTGTCCTTGGTCACCGCACCGGACTGCAGCGCGGTGGCGATGGTCAGCGGCTTCATCGTCGAACCCGGCTCGACCAGGTCGGTCACGGCGCGGTTGCGGCGCGTGTCCGGCACTGCACCATTCAGCGAATTCGGGTTGTAGGTCGGCAGGTTGACCATGGCGAGGATCTCGCCGGTGGCCACGTCCATGATCACCATCGAACCGCCGGCCGCCTTGTTGGCCACCAGCGCGTTGCGCAGTTCCTTGAAGGCCAGGTACTGGATACGGCGGTCGATGCTGAGGGTCAGGTCCTTGCCCGGCTCGGCGGCGCGCAGCAGGTCGCTCTCCACCGTTTCGCCCTTGCGGTTGCGGATCACCCGCTTGGCGCCGGCCTTGCCGCGCAGCCATTCGTCGAAGGCCAGCTCCAGCCCTTCCTGGCCGCGGTCATCGATGTTGGTGAAGCCCAGCACGTGCGCCATCGCCTCACCCTGCGGGTAGAAACGGCGGAACTCGCGCTGCGCGGCCACGCCCGGAATCTTCAGCGCGACCACTTTCTCCGCGTCGTCCGGATTGATCCGGCGACGCAGGTACATGAATTCCTTGTCCGACTTCTGCGACAGGCGGCTGCTCAGCTCGTCCACCGACATGCCGACCGCCTGGGCCAGCTCGGGGATGCGGTCCGGCGCACGCAGCAGGTCCTGCGGGTTCACCCAGATCGACGCGACCGGGGTCGACACCGCCAGCGGCTCGCCGTTGCGGTCGGTGATCATGCCGCGAGAGGTCTTGATCGGCAGCTCGCGCAGGTAACGTGCCTCACCCTGGCGCTGGTAGAAATCGCTGTTGATGATCTGCACGTAGGCCGCGCGACCGACCAGCGACACCGAGCACAGGCCGAGCGCCAGCGCGACCCAGCGCAGGCGCTGGCGCAGGTTGAAGGCGTTGCGCGGGCGGTTGCGGCCGGTCTTGCTCATGGGCGCACCACCACCACGTCGGCGGCTTCGGGGAACTTCATGCCCAGCTTCTCGCGGGCCACGCGGTCGACGCGGTTGGCTTCGGCCAGGGTGGCCTGTTCCAGCTGCAGGCGGCCGAACTCCAGGTTGATGTCATCACGCGTGCGCTCGGCACGCGACAGCTCGATGAACGTCTGCCGATGACGGTGACGCACGAACACGACGCCGATCGCCGAGGCCACGGTGCAGGCCAACAGGATGATCAGCAGCAGCCGGCTCATGCATCGGCCTCCCGCTTCTGTGCCACGCGCAGCACGGCGCTGCGGGCACGCGGGTTGGCGGCCAGTTCTTCGTCGGTGGCCTTGATGGCACCGCCGATCAGGTCCAGGGTCGGAACGAACGCCACGGCCTCGGGCAGGCGGCGGTTGGCCGGCGGCGCCTTGGCCAGGCGGTTCATGTACTGCTTGACGATGCGGTCTTCCAGCGAATGGAAGCTGATCACCGCCAGGCGACCGCCCGGCTTGAGCCGTTCCACGGCCGCATCGAGCCCGGCTTCCAGATCGGCCAGCTCGCGGTTGATGTGGATGCGGATGGCCTGGAAGCTGCGTGTGGCCGGGTGGATCTTGTCTTTTCCACGCGGCATCACCGAAGCGATCAGCTCCGCCAGTTCGCCAGTGCGGGTGAACGGCTGCTTCTCGCGGCGGGCGACGATGGCACGGGCGATGCGGCGGCTCTGCCGCTCTTCGCCGTAGGTCCACAGCACGTCGGCGATCTCGTGGTCTTCGACGCGGTTGATCCACTGCGCCGCGCTCTCGCCGCTGTCCGGGTCCATGCGCATGTCCAGCGGGCCGTCCTTGCCGAAGCTGAAACCACGCGCGGCCACGTCCAGCTGCGGCGAGGACACGCCGAGGTCGAACAGCACGCCATCCAGGCCTTCGGCCGTCGCATCCCACTGCAGCAGCTGGGCGAAGCTGCCACGGAAGATGGACACGCGCGGGTCCGGCGCGAAATCGCGCTCGGCCACAGCGATGGCTTCCGGATCCTTGTCCATGACCAGCAGGCGCCCCTCCGGGCCCAACTGGGTAAGCACCCCGCGTGCATGACCGCCACGACCGAACGTGCCATCCAGATAACGTCCGTTTTCGATCACCCTCAGGCCGTCAATGACCTGGGTGTACAGGACCGGCAGGTGCACCGCCGGCGACTGCGACACCGGAAGGTGACCGGTCTGCGCTTCTGGGCGCATCCGGGCACCCCGGCTCACAACTTCAGGTCGAGCAACCCATCACCCAGATCCTCGTCAGACAATGTCTGCTGGATCAGGGCACGATGCGCCTGCTCGCTCCACAATTCGAATTTGTCGCCCATACCGAGCAATACCGCCTTTTTTTCAATGCCCACCGCACCGCGGTGGCTGGCGGGAATGCTGATACGACCGTTGCCGTCGAGCTCGAGATGGGCGGCCGAACCGACCAGCTTCTGCTGCAACAGGCGCACGACGCGCTGGGTGTTGGGCTTGGACATCACGTCGTCGCGGACCCGCTCCCATTCCGACTCGGCATACAGCCACAGGCAGCCGGCTTCGAACGGGTTGTAGGTCAAAACAAGACGGTTGTTGCTGGCACGCGCGACGAGGTCGCGGTAGGCGGTGGGAACCGCCATGCGTCCTTTATCGTCAACTGTGATGGCCGTCTCGCCCTGGAACACGACGCGTGCACCTTTCCTTCGCCCGGTGAAACATTGAACCACGAAAACCCACAAAACACCCGGATTTCCCTCTGATGCCCACCTTAGCAGCGGCCCTAGGGTTGTCAACAACTTTTCAGCGGGGAAATCGCCAGCCACATCAATGGCTTGCAGCAATGTTTAGAGAATTGTTCAAGGCTTATCCACAAGTTGCTGATCCGTCTCAATTTTTGAGATTGAACAGAAGTTCAGGGGTGTGGAGACGGCGTGAAACATGGCCTGCGCATTCATCCAGAACGGGCTGAAAGCGGCGTCGGATTGCGCAGACCGGGCACAATGACGCCATGTGCCTGCTTGCTCTTGGCTGGTTACGTCACCCGCGCTGGCGACTGGTGATGACCGGCAACCGCGATGAGTTCCACGCCCGCCCGACGGCGGCCCTGGCCCCCTGGCAGGACGAGCCGTCCATCATCGGTGGGCGCGACCTGCGTTCGGGCGGTGGCTGGGCTGGCGCGGGGGCTGATGGGCGCATGGCCGTGGTCACCAACGTGCGTGATCCGCTCGCCGCTCAGGCCGGCCCTTCGCGCGGCGCGCTGGTGGCCGATTTCCTGCGCGGCCGCGAACCGGCCGCCGTGCACATCGACCGGCTGGCCGGCATCGCCGCCGCGTATGCCCCGTTCAACCTGTTGTTGGCCGATGGCGACAGCCTTGAGTACCTGGGCAACCATCCGGCCGAGCGCCAGACGCTGGGACCGGGCGTGCACGGCATGTCCAACGGCGCGCTGGACGCGCCTTGGCCGAAGACCCGCAGGCTGATGGCCGCGCTCTCGACCTGGCTGGACGCCGACGGGGTCGGATCTCTTTCGCAAAGCGAAAGGGCTCTGACCCCAGACCTGACCCCGCTGTGGAATGCCCTGGCCGACGAACACCGCCCCGCCGACGGCGACCTGCCCGACACCGGCATCGGCCTGGAACGCGAGCGTTGGCTGAGCCCGGCCTTCATCCGCGGCGATGATTACGGCACCCGCGCCAGCACCGTGCTGCTGATCGGCCACGATGGCCACGGTGAGATGTACGAGCGCCGGTTTGGTGCGCAGGGCGTGTTCCTGGGCGAAGGCCACGTCTCCTTCCAGGTAAATTCGGGCTTGCCCGACTGAAGCTCTCCGTAGAGTGGAACTTGCTCCACTGTCTGGTTCCGTCGAGCAAGCTCGACGCTACGCAGCAGCTTGTCGTGATCTGCACGCTCCTTGCCCCCCCCTCACATCCACATGGGGCCGGAACACCGCTTCGCCAGCGCTCAGAAGCGCTTACCACACTCACATCCCGCGCAACGACTGAGGGAATCGCGTCAGGTCCGCGAGGTGCGGATCGGGCCGTTCATTCCATATATCAGCTGTCCCGCCGCTACCCGTTCAGCATGCAGAGCGCCCTTGCCGGCGCCCCACCCCTCTGAATGAGCCGAACGCATGCACCGGACACTGATACTCACCCTTACCCACCTGCTGACCCTCGGCCTTGGCTTCGGCCTGGGCGTCTACTTCCTGCCCATCCTGACTGCACCCGATGACCCGCCGCACGAGCAGGTGCAGGCGGCCATGGCCGATGCGGCGTACAGCAGCATCTTCAAGCGCAATCTGAAAGGCAGCGACGCCTTGCACTGGGCCGAAGGCAAGGTGACTGTCAGCCGCAGCCAGATCGCGTTCGAGGGCAAGATTGCGCCCGGGCCGGACTACAAGGTGTATCTGACCAAGGAATTCGTGGAAACCGAAGCCGACTTCGAGCGCATCCGTGCCACGTCCATGCGCATTGGCGAAGTGAAGACTTTCAACCGCTTCCTGGTGGATGTGCCACCCACCGTGGATGTGGACGAGTTCACCACGGTCGTGGTGTGGTGCGAACGCTTCGCGCAGTTCATTTCCGCCGGCCAGTACCGCACGCCACGCTGAACGGGATGGGGTCGGAGCCCTTTCCCGCGGAAAGGGATCCGACCCCGCAGCCGTGGTCGGGCCACGTGCGGAGACGACGAGAGAGGAGGCGGAGCCGGCCGATAAGCCGGGTTCTGTCGTGGACAGTCATTCCTCTAGGCGTTACGTCGCCGCAACGCTCAAGCAACCTACCCGGATCCAACGCGGGCCGCGCCAATGGATCCCTATTTGGTCTTGCTCCAGGTGGGGTTTGCCGTGCCGGTCTGTTGCCAGACTCGCGGTGCGCTCTTACCGCACCATTTCACCCTTACCGGCCTTCCGAGGAAGACGTAGGCGGTATCTTTCTGTTGCACTTTCCGTCGGCTTGCGCCGCCCAGGCGTTACCTGGCACCTTGCCCTATGGAGCCCGGACTTTCCTCGGCACCCCCGAAAGGATGACGCGACTGTCTGGCCGGCTCCGCCAACGCGCATTCTAGCTTACGCGCGGCCATCCTGCCCGGTTGATCGCGGCGAACGGCGCGTCCGTTCATGCATGGCGCGGATCTACCGGCCCTACCCGCGCACCATCCCCCGCCCCACGGTCAATGTCGCCCCTGCGCAGGTCCCTCAGGATGGCTTACACAACTCCCGGCGAAGATCATCCACCAATCGCTTTCGGCTGCTGCGATCGTACTCGACAGGCGAAAATGGCATCGATGCGTGCGCGTAGTCGTCGATCACTGCCAGCAGCGCCTGCGTGTCGACACGTGCACTGAGAGGCGCCTGTTCATCACTGAGGAGTGCAACAAGTCGTTCCTGGAGCAGCTCCTTTCGGGCAATACCGGCACCAGTGGACGGATCTGCAATACACAGGCCGAAGGTGCCGTTGAAGAAGTGCGGGAGCAGCAGTTCAGCCTTTGCGTGCGCCCGGTCGGCATCCCCAAGTTCGCCCGCCAGGTAGTCCACGAGCTCCTGCAGGAGAACGGCCGCCACGGCCGCCCGCTCATCCCCAGGTGACGCGCTGTCGGCAATGCGCGTCCAGCGTGCGCAATCGGTACGGAAGTACTCGCCGGCAAGGTGTTCACTGATGGGAATGACGCCGAAAACCGCAGATCGGACGCGTCAGGGGCGCGTGGGCATCACGGGCGCCGATCCACGGACTTCGCTCACGTCAGAGGCCTCGGCGACCAGGTCACCGTGCCAACACGCTTCGGGAGCGGGAGTATCCGCACGTGCCGGACTGTTCTCAACCTCGCCCTGCAGGACGTCCGATGATGCCCAGGACTGCCGGGCTCGTGCGGTCAGGCGCGGATCGTTCGTCGATGTTGATTGCGACATCAGCGGGGATCCGTGCCTTTCCGCATGCCGCGCCGGGCGCTCGCCGGGCATGGCCCGGCGCTACCGGTCAGCTGCCGTACAACGCCTTGCGCGGGGCGCCGGTCAGCTCGGCGGCCAGCTTGGCGGCCGTGGACGGCGGCAGGTGCTCGCTCAGCTTGGCGTAGACGTGGCGGCCGTGCGCCAGCTGCGCCTCGGCATCATCGCCGGCGCCCTGCACCATCACCACGAACTCGCCCTTGCGCTGGTTCTCGTCGGCCTCGACCTTGGCCAGCAGGCCGGCCAGATCACCGTCCAGCACGGTCTCGAACAGCTTGGTCAGCTCGCGCGCCAGCACCGCCGGGCGCTCGGCGCCGAAGATCGCCGACATGTCCGCCAGCGATTCGACGATGCGGTGCGAGGATTCATAGAACACCATCGTCCGTACTTCGCCGGCCAGCGCCTGCAGGCGGTCGCGGCGGCCGCTGGCCTTGGCCGGCAGGAAACCCTCGAAACTGAAGCGGTCGCTGGGCAGGCCGGCCACGCTGAGCGCGGCGATGGCCGCGCAGGCGCCGGGGATGGGACTGACCTTGATGCCGGCCGAGCGCGCGGCGCGGACCAGGCGGAACCCGGGGTCGCTGACCAGCGGCGTGCCGGCATCGCTGACCAGGGCCAGCGACTCGCCGGCCTGCAGACGCGCCACCAGGCGCTGCGACAGGGCCTCTTCGTTGTGCTCGTGCAGGGCCACCAGCGGCTGCTGGATGCCGAAATGGGACAGCAGCTGGCCGCTGCGGCGGGTGTCTTCGGCACAGATGGCGGCCACCGAGCGCAGCACCTCCTGCGCGCGCGGGCTCAGATCGGCCAGGTTGCCGATCGGCGTGGCGACGACATACAGGGTTGGCACACTCATTTCAGCGGTACTCACGGGGCAAGGGTAGAATCCTAGCGTGTACCTGGCCAAGGCCGCTGCCCTCATCGCATGGACCCGATCATGAACAAGCCCGCCGCACGCATCTCCGCCCTGTCATTGTCGCTGATGCTCCTGGCTGGTTGTGCCACCACCAGCCTCACCAGCGCCCCCGAATCGCCGGCCCAGAGCCAGGCGCTGGCGCTGATCGAACAAGGCAAGCCGCGCGACGCTGCCCTGCAGCTGGAGGCGCAGGCCGCCACCCTGCGTGGCGGTGCCCGCAGCAACACCCTGGCCGATGCGGCCTGGGCCTGGCACCTCGCCGGTGACAGCGCCCGCGCACGCAGCCTGCTGGGCCAGCTGACCGCTCGCCAGCTCTCCGGCGCCAGCCTGCAGCGCTTCCAGCTGACCAGCGCCGAGCTGGCTCTGGCCGACAAGCAGCCTGCACAAGTGCTGGTCCTGCTGAAGGACGCGGGTGACAACGTGCACCCCGGCCTGCGCACGCGCTGGCACCTGGCCCGTGCCGAGGCACTGCAGGCCAGCGGTGACAGCTTCGCTGCCGCCGCCGAACGCGCCCGTGCCCATGCCAGCCTGGCCGGTACCGCCCGCAGCGAGAACCAGGCCGCCATTTCCGGCCTGCTCGGCACGCTGGACGACGCTACCCTGCGCAGCCGCGCCGCCGCGCTGCCGGCCAATGACCCGCTGTACAACTTCGCCGGCCGTGCGCTGATCGCCCGCGGCCTGCCGCTGCCGCGCCCGTTCGACCGCGACGGCGCCGCCCAGTTCGATACCAGCAAGCGCCCGCCGGCGATGAGCGATGGCTACCGTCCGCCGGCGAAGATGGCCGTGCTGCTGCCGCTGAGCGGCCGCCTGGCCACCGCCGCGCAGCCGGTGCGCGATGGCCTGCTGGCTGCCTATTACGGCGAAAGCCGCCGCCGCCCGGAGATCAACTTCTTCGATACCGCCGGAACCCCGGCCGGTGCGCTGGCCGCGTATGACAAGGCCGTGGCGTCCGGCGTCGACTTCGTGGTCGGCCCGCTGGGCCGTGATGAAGTGGACGCGGTGTACGGCCGCCAGCCGCTGCAGGTGCCGGTGCTGGCCCTGAACCGCGGCAAGGATGCGCCGCCGGCGGGCAGCGCTGGTTTCTCGCTGGCGCCGGAAGACGATGGCATCGTGGCCGCCGAATACCTGCGTGGCCGCGAGCGCAACCGCGCCCTGGTCGTCAGCAGCAACGACGACACCGGCCGCCGCGCCGCGGCCGCATTTGCGCAGCGTTTCGCCCAGCGCGGCGGCCAGGTGGCCGCCACGGTCGCCGTCGTTGACGCGGTGGGTGATATCAGCGCACAGGTGCGCAATGCCGGCCAGATCGATGCCGTGTTCCTGGCCGTTCGTGCCCCGCAGGCGCGCCTGCTGGCACCGCAGCTGGCCCTGGCCGGTGCCGGTGGCGCAACGCGCGTCGGCACCAGCCAGCTGACCACCGGCAGCGGCAAGGTCGAGGAAGACGTGGCGCTGGACGGCATCATCTACCCGAACGAAGCCTGGAACGTGCGCAGCGTGTCCGGCCTGCCGTCGGCCGCGCAGGTGGGCCAGACCCTGCCCAGCGCGCGCGGTGCCGCCGGCCGCCTGTTCGCCTTCGGTGCCGATGCGTGGAAGATCAGCGCCTACCTGGAAAAGCTGTCGAACGAGGGCGGCCTCGATGGCGCCACCGGCACGCTGTACCTGGACAGCAACGGCAACATCCTGCGCCAGCCGGCGTGGTCCACCTTCAGTGGTGGCCGCACGATGCCGATCGTCGGTGGTCGCTGAGCACCTGCAACGGGGCTCGGCGGTGGAAGCCGCCGCCGAGCAGCACCTGCAACAGGCCGGGTTGCAGCCGCGCGCACGCAACGTGCGCTACCGCGGCGGTGAACTGGACCTGGTGATGGACGACGCGGGCACCGTGGTGTTCGTGGAGGTGCGTTATCGCGCACGCGCGGATTTCGGTGGCGGCGCGGCCTCGGTGGATGCGCGCAAATGCCGGCGCCTGGCCCATGCCGCGCTGCTGTACCTGCAGGAGCACCCTGCGCTGGCCGATGCGCCCTGCCGCTTTGATGTGGTTGAGGCTACCGGCGATCCGCCGCAGCTGCGTTGGCTGCGTGATGCGTTCCGGTTGGATGACTGCTGATGCCTTCGATCATCACCCATGCCGCCGTGCCACTGGCGCTGTGGTGTGCCGCTGACCGCGGCCGCATTCCGCCGCGCGTGCTGGCCGCCGGCGTGATTGCCGCGATGCTGCCCGACGCCGATGTGCTGGCGTTTGCCCTGCATATTCGCTATGCCGATGCGTTCGGGCACCGCGGCGCCAGCCATTCGTTGTTGTTTGCCGGCGTGCTGGCCGCGTTGGCGGCGGTGCTGGCGTTCTTTGGTAGTCGCCGACCTTGGTCGGCGGTTTCGAGCCAACCAAGGTTGGCATCTACGACATCCACCGTGCAGGCCGCGGTGTTCGTCTTCATCTGCTCGGCCAGCCATCCGCTGCTCGATGCGATGACCTCCGGTGGTCTGGGCGTTGCCCTGGCCTGGCCGTGGAGTGAGCATCGCTTCTTCGCGCCGTGGCGGCCGATCCGCGTCTCGCCCTTCGCTCCTCAGTTCTTCAGTGCACGCGGCGTGGCCACGCTGCTGTCCGAGCTGCGCTGGGTGTGGCTGCCGCTGGCCGGCGCCGTTGTCGCCTGGAAACTGATCCAACCTGCCCCTGCCGTTCCCCGGGAACCCTCATGAGTACTGCCCTGCCTACCGCCCTCGTTGCCGAACTGTCCGCCCTGCTGGGCACGGAGGGCTGGCGCATGGATGACAACGCACTGGAGGCAAACGCGCAGGACAATTCCTGGCGTCATCAACGTCCTGCCGCCGTCGCGCTGCCCGCCAGCATCGAACAGGTACAGGCGCTGGTGCGCGCGTGCCGTGCACAGGGCGTCGCACTGGTCGCTCGCGGCGCCGGCACCGGCACCACCGGCGCGGCGGTACCGCAGCCGGGCAGCATCGTGCTGTCGTTCACCCGCATGGACCGCATCGTCGAGATCCGCGCCGGCGACCGCTGCGCCGTGGTGCAGCCGGGCGTGTTGAACGGCACGCTGCAGCAGGCGCTGGCGCCGCACGGCCTGTTCTGGGCACCGGACCCATCAAGTGCCGAGATCTGCAGCATCGGCGGCAACCTGGCCTGCAACGCCGGTGGCCCACGTGCGGTGAAGTACGGTACCAGCCGCGACAACGTGCTGGGCCTGGTGGCGGTCACCGGCACCGGTGAAGTGATCCGCTGCGGCGGCGCTTACACCAAGGATGCCACCGGCTACGACCTCACCCACCTGCTGGTGGGCAGCGAAGGCACGCTGGCACTGATCGTGGAGGCCATCCTCAAGCTGACCCCGCTGCCGGTCAGCCAGGCCGGACTGCGCGTGCTGTACCGCGATGCCGATGCGGCCGCTGCAGCGGTGTCGCGCCTGATGTCGCAACCGGTGGTACCCACGCGACTGGAATTCATGGACGCGCGCAGCCTGGAGCTGTTGCGCCTCAATGGTGCCGAAGTACCCGAGGCTGGCGCGATGCTGCTGGTCGAGGCCGATGGCGCCCACGACACCCTGCCCTACCTGCTGCAGGCGCTGGCCAGCGCCGCCGAAGGTGAAGGCATGATCGAGCTGGACGTGGCGATGGAAGGCCGCGCCCGCGACCAGCTGTGGGCCGCGCGCAAGGCGCTGTCGCCGGCGCTGCGCAGCGTTGCGCCGGGCAAGATCAACGAAGACGTGGTGGTGCCGGTGTCGCGCATTCCGGAACTCGTATCTGGCGTGCAGGCCTTGGCGCGTGACTACGCGCTCACCATCGTCACCTTCGGCCACGCCGGCAACGGCAACCTGCACGTCAACATCCTCTACCACCCCGAAGACGCCGACGAGAACGCACGTGCACATGCGGCGCTGCCGAAGATCTTCGAACTGACGCTGGCGTTGGGCGGCACGTTGTCGGGCGAACACGGCATCGGCCTGGCCAAGCGCGATTTCATGGCGCAGGCATTCACCCCGGCCACGCTGGCGACGATGCGCGCGATCAAGGCCGCGCTCGATCCGGACGGCATTCTCAACCCGGGCAAGGTGTTGCCACCGGTGTGATGCGCGCCGGGCATAAACCGGCGCTACCAAGGCGTGCACC
Source organism: Stenotrophomonas sp. SPM (assembly GCF_003105135.1). NCBI lineage: Bacteria > Pseudomonadati > Pseudomonadota > Gammaproteobacteria > Lysobacterales > Lysobacteraceae > Stenotrophomonas > Stenotrophomonas sp. SPM. The sequence goes on from NZ_QETL01000003.1 coordinate 51,921, forward strand.
TGTAGAGCCGAGCCCACGCTCGGCTGCTCTCCGTCCAGATCACGATGCACCCGCGCTTCGCGCGGTGAGCCGAGCATGGGCTCGGCTCACCAGAGGTCCGCGTGGCGACCCCGGCACTGTCGCTTACCAGGCCATGCGCAGGCCCACCTGGCCACCCACGTTGCGATAGCCATGGTCGCCGCGCTGCACGGTCATCCCACCCCATGCGCCCCAGCGCTGGCCCAGCTTCAGCTCCGCGCCGGCCTGTACCTCGTAGCGGTTGCGCGGCACATCCGCGCCCAGCGTGTCACCGTTGAACTGCAACGTACTGGTACCGCTGCCGCGCAGCCAGTTCACGCCCAGGTACGGCTGCACAGTGTTGCCGGGCGCAGTGCCATGGCCGAATACACGCACGCCCAGGCGCCCGCTCAGACCACCGACATCGGCGTGGTCAATCACCGTGCCGTTCGTTTCCACGTGTCGATCACCACGATAGTTGACATGGGACAGCTGCAGCTGAGGCTGCACATACAGCGCACTGGAAGCGCCCTGCCACACATTGAAGGTGTAGCCGGCCTCCAGCGACGCACTGGTCATGCGCGAATCGTAGTGCTCCGGCTCCAGGCCGATGCCCTGCACCCGGTTATTGAAACGGCCGTGCTGCAGGTTTGCATCCATGTACGCACCCTGCGTGCCGTCAGCGACCTGCAACCAGGTGCCGTACACGCCCACCGCGCTGCCGCGCACCCGACCCTTGGCGCTGTAACCGGTCAGATCGGACACTGCACTGCTGTCAGCGCGCCCCGTGCCCAGCATCACGCCGAACGCTGCATTGCCTCGGCGAACCAGATCACTGCCGATCTGCAGCACCGAGGTGTTGCCATCAATCGACAGCTGACCACCGACCGCGCTGAAGTCCGCCTGCTGCCGGCCCACGCGCGCCCACGCGGCACGCCCTTCATCCAGCGAAACGGCACCGATGCGGTCGTTCAGGCGATGGGAAAACATGTTGATGGCTGCCGACTGGTTGGCCAGGTACGCCCCGGCTTCGGGACGCAGCACCGGCACCGGGTCCACAGGATCCACGGGGTCCACGGGGTCCACGGGGTCCACGGGGTCAACCGGGTCAACCGGGTCAACCGGATCGATGGGGTCAACCGGATCAACCGGGTCCACCACACAGCCCGGCGCGGCCGGATTGTCCTTGCAGACATCAAACCATTGCGAACGCAGATACCAGTTGCCATCGGTGGGATCAGTCACGCCCCCCTTGAACAGGAAGTACTCATAGGAGCCGCCCACGGCGCGGCCGGCCAGCGCATAGGTTGCCAGCGATGCACCGTCCACTTCGATCAGCTGGATGCCATCGGTGGTCTGAGCGCCAACGCCGCCAATATTCTTCACCGCGATGCTTGCATCGCCCGACGTATCGCCACGCACATGCAGGCGATCAAAGGCGCTGTCATCGCCCCCCAATGCGCCCTGGAACAGGAACGTGGCGCCTTCGCTGTGCAGGTCGCCCTCCACGGTGAGCGTGTTGAAGCGGCCACTGCCATCGGACAACGCCACGCCGCTGTTGCGCACATCCAGCTCGCCCACCGTGGCGTCGCTGGTCAGTGTCCACTGACTACCGCTTTCAATCGCCATGGTCTGCACCAGGCCGGAAGACCCCTGCCACAGCGATCCGTCTGCCAGGCGCACGTGTACATCGGACCGCGGCACCAGACCGGCATCCTCGTCTTCGGGCGTGATGACGATATCGCCGACCATCTGCGAGCCCCCCTGGACGACCACGTCGAAGCGACCGGCCACCGCCGCATCCAGCGCGATGGCGATGCCGTTGCCACCGGATACGTAAGCGTTGTTGGACAGCGTCAAACCAAGGTCACGGCTGCTGCGTACCCAGACACCGCCATGCTGGGCGCTCATCAGGGAACTACCATCGATGCCCAGGCTGCCGTTGTCATTGATGACGGCGGCCCATGCGCCCTCACCCTCGGTACGGACATCGGTCCCGGTCAACGTCATCCCTCCGCTGCCACCGGTCAGCACACCATGGGCCTGCTGGCCTTCGGTACGGATGAGGCTGTCGTCCAGATGGATGCTGCCGCCCTGGCGCGCAACCGCACCAATCGCACCCGCGCCCGTAGTGTGAACCTGGGCCGCACGCGCAGTGATGATCGGGCCGGCGCCGATGCCAGTGAAATCGGCATACAGGCCGTGGCTGCTCTCACCGGACGTGGTCACCGTTACGTGGTCCAGATCCACGGTACCGGTTCGCACATCGATGCCGACAGCGCGATCACCCTCGCTGATGACGGAACCGCGTGCCATCGCCAACGTTGAATCGGAGAACATCTTGACGGTTCCCGTCCCATCGCCGGTGCTATGGAAGCTGGAGTCCACCACAGTGACTGCATTGCCGCGGCCATTGATGTCCAGCGCGATGCCGCTGGCCCTCACGGTGCTCCCCGCAAGGTCGAGCTGGTTGTTATCGGCCAGCCAGATGCCGGACGCACCCTCAATCTCAACGCCGGTCAGGCTCATGATCGCTCCGGTGGCCGACACCGCCCGGCTCCCCAGCCCCATTGCCGAGATCGAGCCACCGGTCATCGTGATGTCACCGCCGCCGGAGAGACCAACTGACGACACGCCCTCCATGCGGATGTTCACGCCCTGCAGCGTGGCCTGGCTCCCGGTATGGGCCACAACGCCCATCCCGGTCCCCTTGTTGATCACGTCGGTAGCCGTCAGATTCAGCTCACCGCCGGTCGTCGCCAGTGCCGTGGTGGCACCGAAGCCGGTGGTGACCAAGGTCGAGCCGTTCAGTTCGATACGGCTGCCAGCGCCTTCGGCACGGGCCGCAGATGCACCGTCGCCATCCGCACTCACGTTGACCGCACCCAACGGCACGATGCTGCCGCCGTTGAGCGCATGGAAGGCATGATTGCCCACGCCGGTTGCGCTGTAATCACCTGCTGCAGGGGTCTGCCCATCACCGTCGGCGATGACCTGCTGTGCGAGTGCACGGGCAGGAATTGCGGCGGCAAGCGCGGCGGCGAGGGCCAGAGCCAACGCCGAGTAATGGAGGTGGTGGGATCGCATGTTCAAGGTCTCCTTTGTCGAGACCGGCATGGTGGATGTCGCGTTGAACGCCCACCATTCAATTAGTTGCATTGTTGAATACGACATTGCACGGCACATGCGACATTAATTTTCGTGAAGCAACTACCACCGCGTACCGCCTGCGACCCGCTCGACGATGACCTCTTGCTACATGCGCAAGGATGCTACTCAACGATGGTCGAGGGTCAGCGTTGCTTCGCTGCACAGACGAACCGGCACGCGACATCACCAGTAATCGACGTTGAGCACCGCCTCCCCCTTGATTACACCAGGCGTCAACGGCTCATCGGTCCGGATGTAGCGAGCGGTGAATGCAATGTCCTGCGTTCCGCCAACACCCGGCTCGAAATCCCAGATACGTCCGAAGTTCACTTCATTACCTGCTTGCAGGAGCTGCACTCGCACACCTCTGGCATCTGAATCAGCCGTGGGCGTCAGTTGGCTTCCCGAGTTGGTCGGGTCACCCGCATCGGTCAGGGTGATCTGCGCCCGCGGTGCATCCGTGCCGCAACTCAGGCGGACCGCCACCGGCTTCTCCTTGGCAGTGCTGCCCGGCGTGGGCAACTCTGCCCATTGGACATCCTGAAGCGTTTCCGAGACATCCAGCAACGGACAGGTGACGGCCGGGAACTGGGGAGCAAGATAGTAAGGGGATGTCACATCAAGCTCAGGGTGTGCCGGCGATCGCAGCGACACCTGCCCGGTCCGCACGCTGGACGTGCGCATGCGCCCGCCGCGCGAGAAGACCAGCGCCGTGTAGTTGATGGTGTTCTGCAGGCCGTCTCCGGCGAAAGTCTGATACTGCAGCTCCAGTTCTTCATCCAAGCGAAGCGGCTTGCGATCATTGAAATTCGAAAAAGCGTCAAATGCCAGTAGAGCCGAGTCATGCGACGTGACATAGGACGCGTAGGTCCGCCCTTGGTATTGGATGTCCCCAGCATAGGTCAACCCAGGAACGTCCAGGCGCACGAAGACCGATACGATGCCGCCGGGCAATGAGCATTTTCTATAGGCGACGCGACCTCTCTCCTCAGCCATGAAGACATTCGGCCCAGTCGGAGCAGACGTATAGACGGTGTCGAGCAGCACGTCCGGTTTCGCTGAGTACTGCTCACAGGCAACCACGGCACCAGCGGATAGCAGGAGTGCCAGCGAAGTGAACAGTTTCGCGGGAAGCGACATGCGCGTCGATATGCCGGTAGATGAGATGCGGACAGGGATAGACATACAACGATCTCCATTTCAGCAGATGGTCAGTGGCCGGCGCACTTCGCGCGCGCGGCCATCACTCACTCGTAGTCAGCCGTCACCACGATCTCAGTGGACACCTCACCGGCACTCAGCGAAGAACCGGTCGGTGCGTGGTACGCCGCCCGCAGGTCATAGCGCGCGGTGGCGCCGGTCACCGGCACATCGATGCCGGTGTCACCGTCCTTCAGATAGGTGTTGCCGGTGGTGCCCGACAGCAGCGAAATCGACACACCGTCGGCCGCGTCGGTGGCAGCGGTGTTCTTCCAGCGCTCTGCATCGCCATCGGCCGCGGTGCCGGCGAACGACAGCACCGCCTTGCTGACGCCTACGCAGCCGGTGAACTCCAGCGCGCCGGCCTTGATCTGGCTGTCCTGCCCGGGGGTCAGGTCACTGGCTTTGACATCGTCCAAGGAAATCTGCGCGTCGGCCAGCGTGCAGGTGCCGGGCAGCACGCGGCCGGTGATGGTCAGGGTGGCGCTGTCGGCCAGGGCCAGCGGCGCGGCGGCCAGCAGCACAGTGGACAGGGTGAGGCGGTTGATCAGGTTCATGGGATGCTCCAAGGTGAAAAATGAAGGGAAGTAATCAGCGTGTTGACTCGGTTACGGCATCCAGCGCGGCCTGCAGGCCGGGGCTGGGCGGCGGCAGCGGCGTGCACACCGCTTGGCTCCACGACAGCCCATAGGCGTCGGGCGCGTCGGGGGTGGTGTACTGCAGGCGGCATCGGTTCGGGCCCTCGGGGTCGACAATCAACCCGCCCTGCTCGGGGGCGCCACGCAGCTGGATCACCCCGCCCTGACCAACGGCGCCGTAAGCGCGACCGCTTTCATCCTCAACGCGGGCGGCGAAGGGCAGCGGCTGGCCGAGCGCATCGGTGGCATCGATGAACAGCGTGCGTTCGCGCTTGGCATTGAACGCCACGCGCACGATGCTGCCCGCGGTGGGTGCGACCCGCTGCGAGGTCTGCAGCAGCTCGACGTCCATGGGCAGGCCGGACGGGTCCAGTTCGATCTGGTTCCAGCGGTACGGGCTGACGTGCGGCAGCAGCGCGTAGCCATTGCGGCCGATACGCACCTCATCGCCGTAACCGATGCGTGCGCCCTGCGCGCCGTCGGCCTGGATCAGGGCGAAACCATCGCCCACGGGCGCGCCGAAATTGATGCCATCGCGGTGCAGCACCACGCTGCCGGCGGCGCTGGCGTTCACGGCGCTGTAGTCGCCCGAACGGCTGTAGCCGGCGGTCAGGGTGCCGTGGCCACCGTGGTAGGTGGCATACGCGCTGGTGCTGCGCTGGCCATCGGTGCCGTCACTGGCGCCCACGCTGTAGCTGAGCTGCTGCGATTCGCCCAGGGTGCCGCTCAGGCCCAGCTGGCCCTGTTCGCCACGGGCAGAATGGGCCAGCTGCGTGCTCAGGCGCGGGGCGCGCGGCGCGGTGCCCAGCGGAATGCTCACACTGGCGGTATAGCGGGTGTCCTGACGGCCATCATTCAGCAGGTAGCGCATCGCCGACAGGCTGTAGGTGGCGCGGCCGATGCTGCTCTGGAAGCGCAGCTGCAGGTCGTTCTGCTGCGGAGAATCGCCCCAGTAGCGCACATGGCCGCCACTGAGCGAAAGGCTGCTGCGCTCGCCCAGGCGCTGCGAGAAATTCACCTGGAAGCGCTGGCGCGCGCGGCCGCTGTGGCCCCAGTCGTCACTGCGTGACAGCGCAACGTCGTTCAGGGTCATGTAGCCGCGCGTGCTGTAGCGGTGCGCAGCCAGCCCGAAGTTGGTACCGGTGGCCGTGACGTAGCGCTGGTAATTCACCCGGAAGCTGTTGCCGGTCACTTGATCGCCGTTGCCCAGCCGTGCGCGTGAATGGGTCACGTCGGCACCGAATGCACCGATCGGCGTATTGACTGCGCCCCCGAACACGGCGGCCTGGAAATCTTCGGCAACCTGCACGCCGCCCAGTACGGTGAAGTGGTTACTGATGCCACGCGCGTAGGTGCCTTCGGCAAAACGCAGCGACTCGCGCTCGCCATGCGCATCGCGCAGCTCACCCGCAGTGGCACTGAAGCGGCTGGCGCCAGGGCGCAGCGCCTGCGGCACGGCCGAGAAGTTCACGGTGAAGCGCTGGGTGCGGCCGTCGGCTTCGGTAACGGTGACCTCCAGATCGCCACCGAAGTTGGTGGGATACAGGTCTTCGATGGAGAACGGCCCCGCTGCAACGCTCACCTCGTGGATGATGTTGCCGTTCTGACGGATGGTCACCAAGGCATTGCCTTCAGCAATACCCTGCACCACCGGCGCAAAGCCGCGCAGCGAGTCGGGCAGCATGCGTTCATCGCTGGCTACGCGCGCACCGGTGAACGACAGTGATTCAAACAGCTCGCCCCCGGTATTGCCCTGGCCCAGCAGCAGCTGGCTGTTCCAGGCCGGAAGGTCGCGTTGCAGGTAACTGTTGATCACATCGTGGCGGGTGCCGTAATCGGTGTGGCTGAAGGACGCGCGATGGCGCAGCCGCCAGGCGCCCAGGTTCACGCCGGTATTCAAGCCCAGATAGGTCGCGGTCTGGCCTTGGGCACGGTTGTGATTGATGTTGTAGTCGAAGAACCCCGCGGTGACACCGTAGTCGCGCTGGTCCGGCGCCACGTAACCGCGTGCATTGCGCGCCTGTGCGGCCTGCGGCACGTTCACCAGCAGCTGCAGGTTTCCCACGTCAAACTCCACGGTGGCACCTTCGACGAGCGCGGGCAGTTCAATGCATGCCTCGTCACCTGCATCCAGATCGGCCAGGTAGCTGTCTTTCAGATTCAACCGCCGCAACAGGGCCACCGGCAGGCACGGGGAGGCCCCCAGCGGTGCTGGCGCCTGGACAAAGCGGATGTCGCGGTTCTCGAGGAACTGCCCGTTCACCACCACGTCCAGCGGATAGACGCCCGGCTCCATCGGGTTGCCCTGCGCATAGCGCTGCATGTCGATGGCTTTGCCACCAATCAGGAAGCCTTCACTGAATTGCAGCGGCTCGCCGGCATCAGCACGGGCGTAGCTGCTGAGCATCATCGCCATGGCAAGGGCGATGGCCGTCTCCAGCGGGCGGCTGATGAACCTATGCTGTCTGCAATGATGGCCAGGGCGCTTTTGCATGGCGAAGCTTGTTCGATGCGGTCGAAGCCGACATCGCTCGTCGTCGAATTGGGCCGAAGCGTAGCCAGCGCTACCCCGTCCTCCCATGCAATTTGTTGCAAAGCATCAACCCGCTACTGAAGCGCGCGGCTCTCATCGCACCCTCCATTTCAGCGACATTCACGCTTGTCATTTGGATCTGAACTCACCCGGACAGCGCGCCCGCACCCGCCACGCGGCCCCGATGGCGCCCTGTTTCAACCCCAGCGCGCCAATCCCTGAACGGGCACTTTACCCATAACATCGTTTGCGGGATCAGACAAACGCCTTGCAACTAGTTGCATGTTCTTCCTGGGCATGGCCGGGAACACTGTGCGCATCCGCCGGCTCATCCAGTGCTGAACCCCAGTTTCCCCAACCAAGGACACTCCCATGTCGAACCGATTGAACCTGATCGTTGCCGGTGCACTCGCGCTGGCTGTCTCCCCCGCCGCCTTCGCTGAAAAGCTGGAGATCACCGGCGAACTGATGACCAGCACCTGCGCCGTGGATGCCGTCGGCGGCACCATCACCGTGGCGATGGGCAAGGTCGACGTTGCCTCGGTCAATGCCGCCGAACGCGCTGGCATGAAGAACTTCAGCATCCAGCTGGACTGCACCGGCTCCGGCGCGTCGCAGGATGTGGGCGTGCGCTTTGGTGGCACCCCGGATGGCAGCACCGGCAACCTGGCGCTGAACCCCGACCCGAGCGCGGCCTCCAATGTGGGTGTCGCCCTGTACGACGTCGCTGGCAACCACCAGAAGCTGGGCGAAGACCCGCTGCAGTGGGTGACCATTCCGGCCGCCAGCAAGGGCCAGCTGGACTACAGCGCGTGGTACGCCTCGCCGGGTCAGAATGCTACCGCCGGCACGGCCAATGCTTCCGGCGATTTCGTGGTGCTTTACAAGTAAGTTCCTTCCGCGTGCTGGCTCAGGGACGGGCTGGCGTGCACCCAATCGAGGTGTTCCCTATGACATTCCGTGCAATGACGTGGATGACCGCGCTGCTGGCTGGCGCATTGGCGCTGCCTGCATCGGCAGCAGTGACGCTGCAGGGCACGCGCATCGTGCATGACGCGGCCAAGGGCCGCGACGTGACCGTAAAGGCGACCAACACCGGTGAGCAGGCGGCGATGGTGCAGGTCTGGATCGATGATGGCGACAGCCATGCACGGCCGGAGAATGTGCGCACGCCGTTCCGGCTGACCCCGGCCGATCCGCGCCTGCTGCAGGCGCACCAGGGCCAGGCCTATCGCATCACCTACGCGCCGCGCCCGACGGAAGCGCCGCTGCCGACCGATCGCGAATCGGTGTTCTATTTCAACCTGCTGGATATTCCGCCCAAGCCCAGCGATGCGGCCGGCAAGAACCTGCTGCAGTTTGCGGTGCGCACGCGGGTGAAGCTGTTCCATCGCCCCGCTGGCCTGCCCGGCCATGCGCGTGACGCGGCGGCCCAGCTGCAATGGCGCGCGGTGGGTGACGCACTGCAGGTCACCAATGCCAGCGCCTACCATGTGACCGTCAGTACGCTCACCCTGCCCGATGGCCGCAAGGTGGAAGCGGACATGATCGCACCGGGTGCACAGGTACGGCTGCCGCTGCCGGCTGGTGCGGCGATGCCCACCACCGCCAGCTTCACCTGGCTGGATGACTACGGTACGCCGCGCGAGGCCGAGGCGCGTATCGAGCGCTGAGCGCCGCGTAGCGCGACCTGCTCTGTGTAGAGCCGAGCCCACGCTCGGCTGCTCTCCGATCAGATTGCGAAAAGCGCCGCGCTTCGCGCGGTAAGCCGAGCATGGCTCGGCTCTACAAGGACGCTGCGCGAATGCTGACGCATTCGCGTCGCTCTGTGCGACCACACTGCGCCTGCATGCAGACTGCAACAATTTTGAATTTGAAACTCTTCTGATTGGTACAGCGGCACCTTCTTGCGCATCATCTACCTGCCACCAACAACGGGTGGCACGGGCTTGCAATCCCGTTTGATCAGTGTCGTTTACGCTTGCCTGCCTGCGTCACTGCCTTCCCTCGTGCCTGGGTGGCGTCGGCAGGCATTCTGTCCGCGACTCTTTGGCGGGCGGTGCGCGGCGGCCTCGTGCCTGCCGGCATTTGGCGACGCTAATCACCGGTATTGCAACCACGCGCCGTCCGCCACCCTCGCTCTCAAGCGGGGTGGCCCCTTGCTTCGCACACAAGGACGCCGCCATGACCACGTCCCACTACCCCCACCTGTCTGCCACTCTGGGCGAAGCCGCCACGCGCCTGCCTGATGATCTGGCGCGCACGCTGGAGAGCACCTTCGTCGCACTGCAAGAAGGCGAAGCGCCCGGCACCATCACGCTGCTGCACTGCCTGCAGCACATCCGCCAGGGCGACGCCGCCGATGGGCAGCCGTGGCCGGGTAAAGGCTGCACGCCCGGGCAGCGGCTGGCACTGGCACGCATCGACCGCGCCAATGCCGGGCTTACGTTTCTACTTGAGCTGCTGCACGCTACAGAACGCGTGCGCGTGGATGGCTAGATCAGCCAGCAGGTCGGCGATGACGTGCGCGAAGGATTGCTGCTGGCCTGCCGTGGGCTGGCCGAGTATGTGGATGTGCAGTTGCGGGCTGCTTAGCGGCACTTGTAGAGCCGAGCCCATGCTCGGCTTGCCTGGAGCCTGATCGAAGAGCAGCCGAGCATGGCTCGGCTCTACAGGACCGGATTGGCGATCAGTCGTAGGCAGCAGTCACCACGATCTCGCTGGAGATATTGCCGGCGTTGATACCACTGGTGTTGGGAATGAAGTAACCCGCGCGCAGCGGATAGGACGCCGTCGCGCCAGAGACAGCCACCGGAATATCAGTGTCGCCCTTCTTCAGGTAGGTGTTGCCGGTCGCGCCGGCCAACAGCGCGATCGTCACACCCGTTGCTGGCGTGGTCGCGGCGGTGTTCTTCCAGCGCTCCGGGTCGCCGTCGGCGGCCGTGCCATCGAAGGACAGGCGCGCGCGGCTGACGCCCACGCAGCCGGTAAAGTTCAGTGCAGCGGCCTTCACGCTGCTGGCGGCACCCGGCGTCATTTCATCGGCCTTCACCGGATCCAGTGCAAGGGTGGGTGCCGCCAGCGTGCAGGTACCCGGCAGCACGCGACCGCTGATGGTAAGCGTGGCCTGGGCACCTGCGGCCGATGCGATCAGGCACAGCATCGGCACTGCGATCACCTGAAGAAGGGAACGGGACATGGTTGGACTCCTGTGAACGATGAAAGGGATAACGAAACTCATTGGGCGACGCCCTCTTCCGGCTCCGGCATGCCCACCTGCAGACCCTCCGGCAACAGCGGCTGCGGCACGCACACGGCCTGGCTCCACGAAATGCCGTACGCATCCTGCGCTTCGGGCATGTGGTAGTCGATGCGGCAGCGCCGCTTGCCATCGGGGTCGACAATCAACGCGCCACTGTCCTGTGCACCGCGCAGCTGGATCACCCCGCCCTGCCCTACCGCACCGGCCGCCGCGCCGTCTTCGCTCTGCACCACGGCCGCAAACGGCAGCGGCTGGCCCAGCGCGTCGGTGGCGTCGATGAACAGCGTGCGCTCGCGGCGTACCTGGAACGGCACGCGCACGATGCCACCGGCGGTGGGCGCCACACGCTGCGAGGTCTGCAGCAGCTCCACCTCGATCGGCAAGCCGGACGGATCCAGGTCGATGGTGTTCCAGCGGTAGGGGCTGACGTGCGGCAGCAGCGCGTAGCCGTTGCGCGCCACACGCAGATCAGTGCTGCTGCCGATGCGTGCGCCCTGCGCACCCGGCGCCTGCACCAGCGCGAAGCCGTCGCCCACGGGAGCGCCCAGGTTCAGGCCACCGCTGTGCAGCGCCACGCTGCCCGATGCGCCAAGCGAAAGGCTGCGGTAGTCGCCACTGCGGCTGTAGCCGGCATTGAGATTGCCACGGCTGCCTTGCCACGCGGCATAAGCACTTTGGCTGTTCTGTCCATTGCCTTGTGCGTTGGACAGGCTGTAGCTCAGCGCACGTGACTCACCCAGGCTGCCGGTGATGCCCAGCTGCGACTGCCTGCCACTGTCGGCCTGGCTGAGCTGGGTGCTGGCACGCGGTGCGTTGGCACTACGGCCCAGCGGCATGCTAAGGGTGAACGCGTAGCGCGTGTCCTGGCGGCCATCGCCCAAGCGGAGGCGCAGCGCGGACACGCCGTAGTTGACCCGCCGCAGCGTGCTCTGGAAGCCGAGCTGGAACTCGTTGCGGCGTCGGGCGCTGTCCCAGTAAGACACATGGCCGCCGCTGAGATACAGGTTGCTGCGCTGGCCGACCTTCTGCGAGAAGTTCACCTGGTAGCGCTGGCGGGCGCGCTGGCCCAGGCCCCAATCGTCGCTCTGCTCTCGCGCCACGTCGTTGAGGCTGAGGAAGCCGCGCGTGCTATAGCGGTACGCGGCCAGGCCGAAATTGGTACCGGTGCGTGCCACGTAGCGCTGGTAGTTCAGGCGGAAGCTGTTGCCGGTCACCATCTCGCTACCGCGCAGGTGGGCGCGCGAATGGGTGACATCGGCACCGAATGCACCGATGGCCGTGTTGACCGCAGCACCGGCAAGCAGGGCGCGATAGTCCTCACCCAGCTGCGCGCCACCCAGCACGGTAAGCCGGTTGTTCAGGCCCCGCGCGTAGGTACCTTCGGTGAAGCGCAGCGTCTGCAGCGTGTTGCCGGTATCGCGCAGCTCGCCGGCGGTGACCGCAAAGCGCGACGACCCGGCACGCAACGCCTGCGGTACGGCGGAGAAATTGACACTGAAGCGCTGCACGCGACCATCGGCTTCGGTGACGCTGACATCCAGGTCACCGCCGAAGTTGGTGGGATACAGATCCTCGATGGTGAATGGACCGGGCGCCACATTGCTTTCGTGGATGATGCTGCCGTTCTGGCGGATGGTGACCACCGCATTGCCTTGGGCAATGCCCTGCACCACCGGTGCATAACCGCGCAGTGAGTCGGGCAGCATGCGCTCGTCGCTGGCCACGCGCACGCCGGTGAACGGCACGCTTTCGAACAGCTCGCCACCGGTGTTGCCCTGGCCGAGCAGCAGCTGGCTGTTCCAGCGTGGAATGTCGCGCTGCAGGTGGCTGCTGATGACCTGGTGACGGGTACCCTGGCTGCCATGGGTGAACGACGCGCGGTGGCGCAGGCGCCATGCGCCCAGGTTCAGGCCCGCCTGAAGGCCGAGGTAGCTGCTGTCGCTGCCCTGGGTGCTGTAGTGGTTGGCGCTGTAATCGATGAAGGCGGCGGTGATGCCGTCGTCGCGCAGTTCCGGTGCCACGAAGCCACGCGCGGCGATAGCCTGGGCCGCTTGCGGAATACTCAGGGACAACTGCAACTCGCCGCTGTCAAAGGTGATACTGGCGCCCTCCACCAGCGCGGGCAGATCCACACAGGTGTTCTCTTCGGACGGCAGGGCCTCAAGAAACGCAGGCTTCAATGGCAACCCGCGTACCAGCATCGGAGAAAGGCATGGCACCGCGATCTGCGGGTCGTCCTTGATGACGAAACGGATGTCCTGGCTGCGCAGGAACTGTCCGTTCACATGCACGTCCACTGCGTAGTCACCAGCGGGCAACGGATTGCCGTTGGCGTAGCGCGCCATGTCGATCGCTTCGCCACCGATCAGGAAGCCCTCGCTGAATTCCATTGGATCTGCGGGAGTTGCCGTTGCCAATGCCGGGGCGCTGCCCAGCAGGGCGAAGGTGACTGCCGCGGTAAGACGCTGCGTGGGGAACGTGGCACGGCCAGGCGCTGCGGGATGTGCGGGGGACGACTTCATCGAGGACGATGACCGGTGCCGAAGCAGCGGCATCAGGAAAAGCGACCGCAGGCTAGAGGCTGCAGCACATGCTCCCCATCCAACCGGTTGCAGGTCGTGTCGGGCACCGTCGCATTGCAACTCGTTCGATGTGCCAGCCCCACCGAGCCGACGACACTGTGGGCACTTCCACAGCACAGGCGATGGGCATACGCCCTGCACCACTACGTGGTGCGTCATCGATAGTCGGCGGTGAGCACCGCCTCTCCTTTCACCAGCCCTGGCACCAGCGGGTCGGCCATGCGTAGATAGCGCGCACTGAAGGGAATGGACTGCTGGCCTTTGCTGGACCAGCCATGCGACCATGCCTGGCCGAACTGCACCGGCTGGCCACCGCGCAGCAGCTGCACCTGCACGCCGCCAGCCGTGGCGCCGGGGGCTGGGGCAAGCTGGCCGTTGCGGCTGCCAGGATCATTCGCGTCGGCCAGCGAAAGCTGCACGTCGATGTTGTCCATCGGGCAGTTCATCGCGACGTCGAAGCTGGATTCCTTCGCGCTGCTGCCGCTGGCGGCGAGTTCGTTGGCGACAACGTCGTCGAGGGTGTGGGAAGCGTAGGCGAGCGTGCAGGTGACGGGGGGCATGGAGATCTCCACCGACAGGTGGTGCTGCATCCTCTGGCTCGGATCACCCTCGGGCCAAGATGTGATGGTGCCCAGGTAGCTCATCGGCACCGGCTCCATGGCTCCCCCACGGAAGAACACCATCACATAGACCGCGACGGTAATCGGTCCAGCAGCTGCAATCGGTATGCCGGGGTGTCGATTGATCGTTCCGACAGTCAAGGATGGACCACCATAATTCGAGGGAGCACCCTCTTTCACACTGTAGCCAAGGCCGATGAGTGGTGAGCGCGAACTGACGCTATAGGCCTTGTAGGTGACACCACCGTAGGTGATATCTCGCTCGTAGGTGAGACCAGTCAGCGGTGCATCCACGACGAAGGCTGTTTGCCCGGCAGCGCACTCGAACCCCAAAGGGACGTTTCCCGCCGCGCTGGTTCCCAGTCGTTGATCCGGCCGATCCAGATTGAACCCCCGCAGGGCGAGGCTCAGATCTTGATCTCCCGGACTAAGTCGGACGCAGCTGGCCCCGGCCTCCAGAACGCACAGGGAAGCGATGACCACTGCACACACCCGCGCGCGCGCCGCGCTACGCGGCGCGTGCGTGCAGGCGGACAGAAGTGCGAGCAACTGCAGGGGAAACCGCACGGCGATTCCTTAGCCAATCAGATAAGGCTACGCAATCTAGGCAGCGGCGATGTCATTTCCTATAGGATTAATTGCAGTTCGCGGACGTCAACGCGCTTTTGCAACTAACTTCATTCCGCCACTGGACGCGCGCATCCAAACTGGCCGCGCTGCCTGCCCTGGGCGGTCATTGCGTGTCTTCATTCCACTAACGAGAACTGTCATGTCCCTGACGCTCCGCCTGCTGTCTCTTTCCATCCTCGCCGTCTCCGCGCCGTCGGTGTCTGCCGAAACGCTGGAGATCACCGGCGAACTGATGACCTCCACCTGTTCGGTGGGCTCCACCGGCGGCACCATCACCGTGCCGATGGGCAAGGTCGATCTGGCTTCGGTCAACGCCAGCACCCGTGCCGGCCAGAAGAACTTCACCATTGCCCTGGACTGCTCCGGCTCGGGTGCATCGCAGGATGTGGGCGTGCGCTTCGGCGGCACGCCCGATGGCAGCACCGGTAACCTGGCACTGACGGCGGCGTCTTCTGCAGCCAATGTTGGCGTGGCCCTGTACGACGCTGCGGGCAACCAGCAGAAGATCGGTGAGGACCCGGCCGTGTGGGTGACCATCGCCGCTGGTGGCAGCGGCCAGCTGGACTACAGCGCGTGGTATGCCTCCCCGGGCCAGAACGCGCAGGCGGGCACCGCCAATGCCTCGGGTGACTTCATCGTGCTCTACAAGTAACCCGCTTCCAGCAGGCCAGTGCCACGTGGTGCTGGCCTGCACTTATCAACGAGGTCGACCATGAAACTCCGTGCCAGGACGTGGATACACGCGCTGCTGGCGGTGTCGGCGGCGCTGCCGGCATCGGCTGCGGTGACGCTGCAGGGCACGCGTATCGTGCACGATGCCAGCAAGGGCCGCGACGTAACGGTCAAGGCCACCAACGTGGGCGAGCTGCCAGCGATGACCCAGGTCTGGATCGACGATGGCGACAGCCAGTCGCGTCCGGAGAACGTACGCACGCCGTTCCGGCTGACACCGGCCGAGCCACGCCTCCTGCAGCCCAAGCAGGGCCAGGCGTATCGCCTCACCTATGCACCGCGTCCGTCCGAGGCGCCGCTGCCGGCCAACCGCGAGTCGCTGTTCTACTTCAACTTGCTGGATATTCCGCCCAAGCCCAGTGATGCGGCCGGCAAGAATCTGCTGCAGTTCGCGGTGCGCACCCGGGTGAAGCTGTTTTATCGCCCGACCGGGCTGCCGGGCAACGCACGGGATGCGGCGGCCACGCTGCAATGGTCTGCCGATGGCGATACCCTGCAGGTACGGAACCCCAGCGCGTACCACGTGACCTTGAGTTCGTTGACCCTGGCCGATGGCCGCAACGTGGAGGTGGACATGATCGCGCCGGGTGCACAGGTGCGTTACGCGTTGCCGGAGGGCGCCGCGATGCCGGAAACCGTGGCGTTCAAGTGGCTGGATGATTACGGCACACCCCGCGACGCCGAAGCGCGCGTTGGGGGATAGGCGCAAGCTGCGCTTACGCACCGCGTCGGCAACGACTTGCACTGAGGGTGGCCGACGCGGCACGCTGCCGACTACAGCCTCACTTCGCAGGTTCGCGCCATGGCGTCACCCTCGGGTTCCGTGCTTGCCATCTTGCAACGGTTGCAGCTCCGGCTGCTGTTCGGGGGCGGCGCCACCCTGACCGTGCTGCTGTTGGCCGCAGGTTGCGCGGCATTGTGGCTGCGGCTGGAGACCGTGCACCTCAACGAGCGCGAGGCGCTGCGACGCGGCCAGCAGACGGTGGATCGCTACATCGGCGAGCGCAGGCGGGCCTACGTGGCCAGCTTGAACACCAACGCCACGTTATGGGCCACCCAGCAGGCCGCGCTGGTGGCGGGCGGCACGCCTGTTGCTGCCCGCTTTTCAGCGCAGGATGGCCAGACCGGGGTGGTGGCACCCGGTGCCCTGTCCGTCCCTTGGCTGGCGTTGTCCCCGCGCGGTGGCCACCTTCCGCCCCGGGCGGAGGCCGCGTATCTGGGCATGGTGCAGACCTATTCGGCGTACATGGCCGCAACCGTAGCGGCGCAGGATTCGCCCACCTCACTGATCTCCTTCGCCTTCGAACCGGAAGGGCGCCTGTTTGCGATTGCCGGGCTGCATGATGAAGCACAGCTGCTGCGACTCATGAAGGTACAGAGCCGTGAGCAGGCATTGGCAAGGCTCACCCAGGTCGCCGATGAAGGCTGGCGGTCGGCGGGGGCGGACTCCGAACTGCAACTGGCCAGCGGCCGGCTGCGCGCCTACTTTGGCCGCAATCCTTTCACCGGCGAGGATGCACTGGTTACCCAGATGCGCCTGCGCAGCAACGGTATCCCCTTCATCAACCGGCTGACCTTTGAACCTCTCCAGGGCCTGCGCGAGCGGTTGGAGGAGGCCAGCCCGGGCACGTGGGAAGTGCTTGACCGGCAGGGAAACGATGTCCTGCGCAGCGTTGCAGAAGGCACCATTCCCGCGCCTGCACCGCAGGCCGCGCCCTCCACCCAGCGCAGGGCGGTGTCGCTGCCTGATGGCCGCGCCTTCGTGGTATCCACACCCTTGCAAGGCATCGACTGGACACTGCTGCGGCTCTACCGCTGGAGCGACATCTGGGCGGCACAGCGGATCTATCTGCTCGGCGGCGGGCTGGCCCTGGCCGGCCTGCTGGCCGCGCTGTGGACGCTGTTGCTGCTGGTGGACCGGCGCGTGCTGCGGCCGGCGCTGGAGGAAGCAGCACGGGTACATGAAAGCGAAGCGTTGAGCCGCACGCTGATCGAAACGTCGCCGGTCGGCCTGTGCCTGCTTGACCAGCAGAGCGGGCAGGTGATCCTGCACAACCAGGCACTGGAGCAGCTGATCGGCGACACCACCGGCAACCTGATGGACGCGCTGGTCGGCCGCCTGGTGCAACGCGTTGACGGCCAGGTGCACGGGCAGCTGTTCGAGGCGCCGTCCGCGGATGAGCACGGTCCATCGCGCTATCTGCAATCCATCGTGGCCGCTGCGCGCTACCAGCGGCGGGCGATCTGGGTCTGCGCGGTGACCGATGTGACCGCACAGACGGAAACCCAGCAGCGGCTGCTGGATGCACGGCGTCATGCCGAACAGGCCCAGCACGATGCCGAGGCTGCGGACCAGGCCAAAACCGCCTTCGTGGCGATGATCAGCCATGAAATACGCACGCCTTTGAGCGGCGTGCTTGGCCACCTTGAACTGCTTGCCCGCCAGACCATGCCGGCGGCGTCGCATACGCATGTCACGCGCGCGCGCAGCGCGGCTGATGTGCTTCAGGGGCTGGTGAACGACACCCTGGATCTTTCCCGTATCGAAGCCGGGCTGATGACGCTGGAACCGGCGCCTTTCGACCCGCGTGTGTTGCTGCAGCAGACCGCGACGCTGTTCGAACCACAGGCCACCGCGAAGGGCCTGCGCCTGGAGCTGCACACCGGCGATGCACTGGGACCGGCCTACGTGGCCGACGCAGGCCGCTTGGCGCAGGTGATCAACAACCTGGTGGGCAATGCGGTGAAGTTCACGGCATCCGGAGCGGTGGCGGTCAGCGTTGATGCCTCGCTGCGGCCCGATGGCACTGAGTGGCTGCACGTGGAGGTGCGCGATACCGGCCCGGGCATCGATGCCGAGGCGCAGGACAAGCTGTTCAAGCCGTTCGTGCAGGTCGGTGCCGGATCGGCACGGCAGCACGGCGGCAGCGGCCTGGGGCTGGCCTTGTGCCAGCGCTTCGCCGAACTGCTCGGCGGCATCCTCGGCGTGCGCAGCACCCCGGGTACCGGCAGCGTTTTCCACCTGGACATTCCGGCACGCCGGACCACCGCCGTGGCAGGCACGCCGCCACGGCCGGCGCCTGTCGAGCGTGCGCATTCCCCGCGTGGCCACGCCTTGCTGGTGGATGACAGCGTGATCAGCCGTGATGTGACACTGGGGCAGCTGCACGCGCTGGGTTGGCAGGTCACCCTCGCGGCCGACGGCGATGAGGCGTTGCAGCGCTGGCGCGAAGGCCGGTTCGATATCGTGCTGACCGATCTGAACATGCCGGGCCTGGACGGATACGGGCTTGCCCGGAAACTGCGTGCTGACAACCCTTCCATTCCGATCGTGGCGCTTACCGCCAATGCGATGCCCGAGGATGCGCGACGCGTCCGCGAGGCCGGCATGTCCATGCTGCTGCTGAAGCCGCTCGACCTGCCTTCGCTGGAGGCCGCATTGCATGGATTCGACCTCGATCGCTCGGCACAGCCACCTTTACCTCCGGTGGTGAGCGCGGCGGTTCAGCGGCAGATGCGCGAGGCGTTCCTGCAGACCGCGCATCGCGACTACGCGGCGCTGACCCAGGCGCTGGACAGTGCCGATGCACCGGCCATGATCGATCAGCTGCACAGCTTCGCCGGCGCGCTGGCATTTCTGGGAGAGACCCAGGCGGCGCGCAGCTGCCAACAGGCCGAGCAGGCCCTGCGCAGCATCGGCGCGACAGATGCGACGTCGAAGGCGATCATCATTGAGGCTATCGGAATGATCGCGGCGAGCATCGAGCGTCATGCCGCCGCGCAGCAGGCATGAGCCCGCGCACTCAACCGGCGAAGTGCTGGTAACCGCCGCTGGCGGCTTCACCATCCACCTGCACGCCCTGCCCTTCGGTGATGCGGCCGACGCGGGTCAGCGGCACATCCAGCGACTCAGAAAGGTACAGCAGCGCATCGCGCTGGTCGGCGGCGGCGGTGAAGCACAGTTCGTAGTCATCACCACCGCGCAGCGCGCACTCGCGGGCACCGTCGCGGCCCAGCAGGCCACGCAGCTCCGGCGAGATCGGCAGCACGTCGGCATCGATCTGCGCGGCCACGCCACTGCGCGCTGCGATGTGGCCCAGGTCAGCCACCAGGCCATCGGACAGATCCACGGCAGCATGCGCGAAGGCACGCAGGCGCAGGCCGAGGGTGACGCGCGGGGTGGGACGCAGCAGCCGCAGGCGCAGGGTCTCGTAATCACCCAGCAAGGTGGCCGTGGCCACGTCCAGCGCGCCCTGCTGCCACAGCTTCAGCGCACCGGCGGCATCACCGATCGTGCCACTCACCCAGACATCGTCGCCGACCTGCGCGCGGTCGCGGCGCAGGGCTTGGCCGCGGCCGACCTGGCCCATCGCGGTCACAGTCAGCGACAGCGGACCCCGCGTGGTGTCGCCACCGATCAGCGCGATGTCGTGCTGGTCAGCCAGGGCGAAGAAGCCTTCGGCAAAAGCGTCGATCCACTCTTCGCTGGTGTCCGGCAGCGAGAGCGCCAGCGTGCACCATGCCGGGCGCGCGCCCATCGCGGCGAGGTCGGACAGGTTGACCGCCAGGGTCTTCCAGCCAATGTCGAACGCCGGGGTTTCGGTCGGGAAATGCACGCCGCTGTTGAGCGTATCGGCGGTGACCACCAGCTGTTCGTTCGGGCGCGGCTGCAGCAGTGCAGCGTCATCGCCGATGCCGAGCAGGATGTCGTCGCGCTCGCTGGTGCGGGCGCGGATGCGGTCGATGAGGGCGAATTCGGCCAGGGACATGGGGCGTTCTGCTTTCTTGTAGAGCCGAGCCATGCTCGGCTGCAGTTCGATCACGCGACGCACTGCCGGACGCAACCGTGCGCTGCACGGTGAGCCGAGCATGGCTCGGCTCTACAGAAACCGGGTCAGTGACCCGATTCGACCTTGCGCCATTCGACGGCGGCACGATCCAGCACGCCGTTGACGTAGGTGTGGCCATGCTCGGAACCGAAGCGCTTGGCCGATTCGATGGCTTCGTTGATGACCACGCGGTACGGCACGTCCAGGCGGTAGCGCAGCTCGTAGCCAGCCAGGCGCAGCACGGCGCGTTCGATGGCGTCCACTTCTTCGATGCCACGGTCCAGGTAAGGGCCGAGGGCTTCGTCGATGTCGCGGCGGTTGTCCAGCACGCCGTGCACCAGCGCTTCGAAATACGCCAGATCGGCGATTTCGCGGGCCTGCTCGTGGGCGAACTGGGCGATCAGCGACTGTGCGTTGCCGCCGGAGATCTGCCAGGCGTACAGCGCCTGCACGGCACGACGGCGGGCGCGCGAGCGCAGCACCGGGTCGATGCCATCACGGCGGACAGGTTTACCGGAGGGCTTGCCCTGGGTGTTCTTGTTCATGGCAGTTGCTCCAGCAGGTTGACCATTTCCAATGCAGCGATTGCGACTTCTTCACCCTTGTTGCCGTGGCTGCCACCGGCACGGGCCTCGGCATCCTCGGCCCGTTCCACCGCCAGCACGCCGTTCAGCACCGGCACGCCGAAATCCAGCTGCACGCGCATCAGGCCTTCGGCGCAGCGGTCGGCGACGTGTTCGTAGTGGCGGGTATCGCCACGGATGACGCAGCCCAGGGTGAGGATGGCGGCGTGTTCATGGGCAGCGGCCAGGCGCGCGGCGACCAGCGGCAGTTCCCAGGCACCCGGCACGCGGATCACGTCGATGTTGGCTTCGGCAATGCCGTTGCCGGCCAGGCTCTGGCGGGCGCCAGCAACCAGGGTATCGGTGATGCGGGCGTTCCAGCGGCTGGCCAGGATGGCAAAGCGCGCCGACTCGGGGGTGCGAAGATCGCCTTCGTAGTGGCTCATATGCGGCTTGGGGGTTCGATAAGGGGGTGATTCTACCGTGGATGGGCCCCGGCCGTGACCGGCGGGGGCCTTCAAGGGGCCTTCTGTAGAGCCGAGCCATGCTCGGCTGCTCTCTGCCGCCGGACTGCCCTCCGCGCTGCGCGCGCAAGCCGAGCATGGCTCGGCTCTACAGGGGCCTCATGGCCGGGGCGCGGGCCTCAGCAGCCCACCGTCTCCACCACTTCCAGGCCGTAGCCGGCCAGGCCCACCTGGCGGCGGGGGGTGCCCAGCACGCGCAGCTTGCCCAGGCCGAGGTCGGACAGGATCTGCGAGCCGGCACCATTGCGACGCCACTGGCCCACGTCCTTGTCCTTGCCCGGCACCACCGGCGCCGGCTGCTGGCGCAGGCGGGCCAGCAGGGCCTCGCCGTCGCGCGGGGCCGACAGCACCACCATCACGCCCGCCCCTTCGGCGGCAATCGCGCGCAGGGCATCGGTGGCGGCCACGCCGAAATCATCGCGGCGCCAGTGCAGCAGGTCGGCCAGCGGGTTTTCCACCTGCACGCGCACCAGGGTCGGGGTGTCGGCCGCCGGGGTGCCACGGACCAAGGCGAAATGCAGATCGTGGGCGATGCGGTCGCGATAGGTGACCAGCTTGAACGGGCCGAATTCGGTGTCGATGTCGCGCTCGTCCACGCGCTCGACGGTCTTTTCGGTGGCCAGGCGGTAGGCGATCAGGTCGGCGATGGAGCCCATCTTCAGGCCGTGCTCGCGGGCGAACACTTCCAGTTCCGGGCGGCGCGCCATGCTGCCGTCGGGGTTGAGGATCTCCACCAGCACGCCGGCCGGTTCCAGCCCGGCCAGCATGGCCAGGTCGACGCCGGCCTCGGTGTGGCCGGCGCGGGTCAGCACGCCGCCCGGCTGGGCGATCAGCGGGAAGATGTGGCCCGGCTGGTGCAGGTCGGCCGGCTTGGCGTTCGGCTTCACCGCGGTGCGGATGGTGTGGGCGCGGTCATGGGCGGAAATGCCCGTGGTCACGCCTTCGGCCGCCTCGATGCTGACGGTGAAATTGGTCTGGAACTGCGCGGTATTGGCCTGCACCATCGGCGCCAGGCCGAGATCGGCGGCGCGGGTGCGGGTCAGCGGCAGGCACACCAGGCCACGGCCGTGAGTAACCATGAAATTGATGTCCGACGGCTTTACCAGCTCGGCGGCCATGATCAGGTCGCCTTCGTTCTCGCGGTCTTCGTCATCGACGATGACGACCATGCGGCCCTGGCGGATGTCTTCGAGGATCTCGGGGATCGGGGCGAAATTCATGCGCGGGCTCCTTCACCCAACAACCGCTCGACATACCGGGCGACCAGGTCGATTTCAAGATTGATCGCGCTGCCCACGCCGGTGGCGGAGAAAGCGGTGTTGGCCACGGTGTGCGGGATGAGGGCGACTTCGAAACCTTCGTCGTCCACTTCGTTGACGGTGAGGCTGACGCCGTCCACGCAGATCGAGCCCTTCTTGGCGATGTAGCGGCGCAGTGCGGCCGGCGCGGCGAATCGCCAGCGCTGGGCACGTGCATCTTCGTGGATGGACAGGACCTGGCCGAGGCCATCGACGTGGCCGCTGACCAGATGGCCGCCAAGGCGGTCGGTCGGGCGCATGGCGCGTTCAAGGTTGATGACCGCCCCTTCAGCCAGCTGCCCGAGCGTGGTCAGGCCGAGGGTCTCGGTGGACGCATCGGCCTGGAAGCTGCTGGCGTCGAATGCGATGACGGTGAGGCAGACACCGTTGATGGCGATGCTCTCGCCCATCTGCACGTGGTCGAATGGCAGGTTGCCGACGTTGAAGGTGAAGCGGACATCGCCGCCGATGGCTTCGCGTGCGGCCAGACGGCCGACGCCTTCGATGATTCCAGTAAACAAGAAACGTTCTCCGCGGAAAGTGAGCGAAAAACGCCGCAAGGCAAACAGGCGGGCGCAGGGCCGCAAAGGCCCTGTGGCACCGTCTTCTTTCATCCGGACTATGACCGTCGGCTCCGGCATTGGACCGGATCTGCTGACCCCCGGCCATGGGCCGGGGCGCTCGCGGGCTCGTGCTTGCGCACCTACCGCCGGTGGGGAATCGCACCCCGCCCTGAAGACGTTTGTGTACCGGCGAACCGGCCTGTCCAGTGTACCAGCCCGGACTGAACGGGGTCGGGTCGCTGCCCTGCACGGATCCGACCCCCAGCTGAACCGAGCGCCAGCTGTGACGTAAGTCGCTCGTAATCTGTAAAAGTTTCATTAAACTCAAGCCTCGGACGACATGAGGTCGCCACGGACTGCCAACAGGGTGGCCCGCCAATGGACTGCAATTCACAGGAATTCCCATGCGCAAGATCCTGATCGTGGCCGCTCTGCTGGCCGCCGCACCGTTCTCGGCCTCGGCCGACGCCCTCAGCTACACCTACGTCGAAGGTGGCTGGACCCAGGCCAAGATCACTGACGACGGCCTCAACGATCCCAAGCTGGACGGCGGCTACGTGCGCGGTTCGGTGGCCCTTGCCGAGCAGGTGCACGTGTTCGGTGGCTGGAACTACGGCAGCAAGACTTATCACTACTCCGACGGTTCGGTGAAGCTGGAACTGAACCAGCCGGAGCTGGGCATCGGCTACCACATGCCCTTCAGCGACCGCGTCGACTACACCGCCGACATCGCCTGGGTGCGTCAGCAGGCCAAGGTCACCGACCGCCTGGACGGTTTCGCTGATGAAACCTTCAAGGACCACACCAACCTGGTGCGCGCCACCATGGGCCTGCGTGGCAAGCCCTCGCGCATGACCGAAGCCTGGATCAAGGCCGGTTACATGGATGGCGGCAACAATTTCGAAGGCACCTGGGTCGGCACCCTCGGTGGCCAGGTCAACTTCACCAAGACCTGGGGTCTGGTGGGCGAGGTCTCCGGCTACCGCGACGTCACCCAGTTCTCGGCCGGCGTCCGCGCCAGCTTCTGATTGCTCGATCCTCGTCGTGTAATCGAACGGGCTCCGCAAGGGGCCCGTTTTTTCATGGGCGCGCGCACGGCCTGCCATCGAACCTGCGTGCAGATGCGCTAGGCTTTCGCGCCTGTGCACTACCCCACTGGAAACGGAATACCGTCATGAAGACTCCCCTTCGCACCCTGCTCGCCAGCGCCCTGCTGGGTGCCCCCCTGCTGTGTGCCCCTATGTTCGCCACCGCCGCGACGGCACTGACGCCGGAACAGACGCTGGACCTGTACGCGCGCGTGCTGATTGAAGACGATGCCGCTGCCGCACGCACGCTCAACGACGCCATGCGCAGCGCGCACGATGGCAAGGACGCGGTGACGCCCACGCCGGGCGCACTGGCCAAGGCGCTGGCCGAACCGTGGATGGCGCTGCAGGCCAGCGTCGGCGGGACGCCCGATGCGGCCGCGACCGAAGCGCTGTACGCCAAGGTGCTGAAGGCATCGACCTGCCGCGCCACCGGCAGCAGCATCGAAGACAACGAGTACGTGGATGACCAGAAGATCGCCACGGTCGATTTCACCTGCAAGGTGGTGGACCTCGCCAGCGTGCGCCCGCTGTTCACCGACAGCATGACCAGTGAAGACCCGGCCAGCCGCACGCGCTTCATCGAGGCCTACACGCAGGCGCTGAAGAGCGGCACGCAGCGCACGGTGAAGGGCAGCCAGAAGCTGTACTCCGGCGCCGAGCAGGCGTACTGGTTCAGTGGCAGCTTCGATGAGCTGGTCACCGCGGTGCTGGAATCCATCGCGCCGTTCCAGCTGTGGATGGAAGATACCGAAGCGGCCAGCGCACCGAAGGTGACCGGCGTGCCGGGCTGCGACCTGCTGCTGCAGCAGCACCGCAGCTGCGTGGCGAAGATCGCACCGGAGCAGATCAGCGGCGTGGACGCGATGGCCGACGAGCTGAAGGCCAAGGCGCAGGTGAAGTCGGCCGACGAGATGACGCAGGAATGCAAGGCCCTGCGCCCGATCGCGCAGATGATGTGGACCGACGAGTGCGCGTGAGGCGGTGACGGCAAGCTGCATCCACGTCAGCGTGGATGCAGGCCAAGGCGCCAACCAAGGTTGGCGTCTACCAGAGCACGGTAGATCCACGCCACGCGTGGATGACTTTCACCGCATCACGCGCGCAGCAGCAACCGCAGGTCGTCGCCCACCTGGCGCTGGTCGACCACGCGCAGGCGGCGCTGCTGGTCCATCGCTTCAATACCGAGGCCAGCCAGCAGCGGGCGGCCGGTATCCCCCAGCAGCGTCGGCGCCTGGTACAGCAGCAGCTCATCCACCCAGCCGCCACGCAGCAGCGCGCCGGCCAGGGTGGCACCGGCTTCGGTATGCACTTCGTTGATGCCGCGCTCGGCCAGCAGTGCCAGCACCGCGCCCAGATCCAGGCGACCATCGATACTCGGCACGCTGGCGAATTCGGCATCGGCCGCATCCGGTGCGCTCACCGCGGCATCGTGCACATACAACGTCGGCGCTCCTCCCTCGCGCACGCGGCTGCATTCCAGCGAGCGCAGGCGGGAATCAAGCACCACACGCAGCGGCGGCATCACCTCGGTGTCGGCCAGGCGTACGGTCAGCATCGGATCGTCGGCCAGTACCGTATCGGCACCGGTGAGGATCGCGCCGGCACGCGCACGCCAGTGCTGCACGTCTTCGCGCGCCGCCGCGCCGGTGATCCACTTCGAGCTGCCATCGGCCATCGCCGTGCGACCGTCCAGGCTGGCGGCCAGCTTCACCCGCAGCCACGGGCGGTTGCGCTCCACGCGCGACAAGAAACCCTTGTTGAGTTCGCGCGCCTGCGCCGCCATCAGGCCTTCGCACACCTCGATGCCCGCGTCGCGCAGCAGGTCGAAACCACCGCCGTCGACCTTCGGGAACGGATCGCGCAGCGCCGCAACGACGCGCGACACACCGGCTTCGATCAGCGCCAGCGCGCACGGTGGCGTGCGGCCGAAATGCGCGCAGGGTTCAAGGGTCACGTAAGCGGTGGCACCCCGCGCTTCGCTGCCGGCCTCGCGCAGGGCGAAGACTTCGGCATGCGGGCCGCCGGCACGCTGGTGCCAGCCCTGCCCGACCACGCGTTCGCCATGGGCGATCACGCAGCCGACCATGGGATTGGGGCGGGTGGTGTAGGCAGCACGTTCGGCCAGACGCAGCGCGTTGGCCATGTGCAGGTGGTCGAGGACGGTGAACGGCGTGGTCATGCGGCCATGGTAACGCCGCTGGTGGGGATCCATGCCATCGTGCCAACCAACGGTTGGCACCCACCCATGGATGGGCCATCGGCGCCAACCAAGGTTGGCGTCTACCCGGGGGTCAGCCCTTCTTTTTCTTGGTCAGGGCGATGACATCGCCCAGCAGCTGCAGCTGTTCGGTGCTGGACGGCAGGTCGCGTTCCAGCTTCTCGATCTCCTCGCGGAAATCGGCCACGTCCTCGAAGCTGCGGTAGACCGAAGCGAAGCGCACGTAGCCGACGTGGTCGAGCTTGCGCAGTTCGTTCATCACGAACTCGCCGACCTTGATCGAGGGCACTTCGCGTTCACCGCTGATGCGCAGCTGATGGACGACCGCGCGGACGGCGGCTTCGATCTTCTCTTCGGGCACGGCGCGCTTCTGCAGCGCGCGGTCGAAGCCGGCGCGTACCTTGCGCTGGTCGAAGGCTTCGCGGGTGCCATCACTCTTGACGATGGCCGGCAGCTTCAGCTCGACCGTTTCCAGGGTGCTGAAACGTTCGTTGCAGGCCTCGCACTCACGCCGACGGCGGATCGTCGCGCCGTCTTCGGAGACGCGCGAATCGATGACCCGTGTATCGGCATGCTGGCAGAAGGGGCAATACATGGAACGCCTGGCTCAGGGGGAATACCAATCTGTCATCGTCATGACAGCGTCGCAAAGGTACCTGAGAAGGGCTTTTGCAGCAAATACGGGCGGCGCTCAGCCTTGTGCGGCAAGGGGTTGCCGCCAGCGCAGCCACGCCAGATGCGCAGCCGGCAGCAGCAGCGGCGGGCCGTACAGCAACAGCGCAAAGCCCTGCGCGCGTTCGGTCAGCCCGACCACCACGCCCAGCACAACGGCGGGAATGGCCGCGAAGGCGCCGAGCAGCAGCAGGGCCCACCAGACCCGGCCCATGACCTGCATGCCCAATCGGCCCTGCAGCAGGAAATCGGCGCCGATGCGCACCCAGGCGACGATGCCCAGTGCCCCGGCAACGCCCCAGCAGACCAGCAGCAGCCGGCTCAGCAGGCGGGTTTCCTGCATCAGGCCGGAGTACACGCCGACCAGGGCCACGGTGCCGCCCAGCAGCAGGCCGGGCAGGCCGAACAACAGGGCCAGTGCGAGGTGCAGGCGTTTGTGCAGGCGCTCATCCATGTGCGTCGCTTCCTGGGTGCTGGGGTCAGAGCCCTTCCCTGCGGGAAGGGATCCGACTCCACTCCCCGATCAGCCGTAGACCGGGTACTTGCGGCACTGCGCGCTGACGGCGTCGCGCACGCGGGCGATCACGGCGTCATCGTTCGGCGCGTCGAGCACGTCGGCGATCCAGTTGGCCAGGTCCACGCAGTCCTGCTCGACGTAACCACGGGTGGTCACCGCCGGGGTACCCAGGCGCAGGCCCGAGGTCACGAACGGCGAACGCGGGTCGTTCGGCACCGAGTTCTTGTTGACGGTGATGTGCGCCTTGCCCAGCGCCGCTTCCGCGTCCTTGCCGGACACGTCCTTCCCGATCATGTCGACCAGCATCAGGTGGTTCTGGGTGCCACCGGAGACGATCTTGTAGCCGCGCGCGATCAGCGTGTTGGCCATCGCCTGGGCGTTCTTCACCACCTGCTGCTGGTAGGCGGTGAAGCCCGGCTCCAGCGCTTCCTTGAAGGCCACGGCCTTGGCGGCGATGACGTGCATCAGCGGGCCGCCCTGGATGCCCGGGAACACCACCGACTGCAGCTTCTTGACCAGGTCTTCGTCGGCGCCCTTGGCGACGATGATGCCGCCGCGCGGGCCGCGCAGGGTCTTGTGGGTGGTCGAGGTGACCACGTGGGCATGTTCCAGCGGGCTCGGGTAGACACCAGCGGCGACCAGGCCGGCCACGTGGGCCATGTCGACGAACAGGTAGGCACCGACCTTGTCGGCGATGGCGCGGAAGCGCGCCCAGTCGATCACCTGCGAATAGGCCGAGAAACCAGCCACGACCATCTTCGGCTTGTGCTCCAGGGCCAGGCGCTCGACTTCGTCGTAATCGATCAGGCCCTGGTCGTTGACGCCGTACTGCACGGCGTTGAACAGCTTGCCCGAGGCGTTGACCTTGGCACCGTGGGTGAGGTGGCCGCCGTGGGCCAGGCTCATGCCGAGGATGGTGTCACCCGGCTGCAGCAGGGCGAAGTACACGGCCTGGTTGGCCTGCGAACCGCTGTGCGGCTGCACGTTGGCGTAGTCCGCGCCGAACAGCTGCTTCAGGCGGTCGATCGCCAGCTGCTCGGCGATGTCGACGTATTCGCAGCCACCGTAGTAGCGCTTGCCCGGGTAGCCTTCGGCGTACTTGTTGGTCAGCTGGCTGCCCTGGGCCTCCATCACGGCCGGGCTGGTGTAGTTCTCGCTGGCGATCAGCTCGACGTGGTCTTCCTGACGCTGGGTTTCGGCGGCGATGGCCTTGGCCAGTTCGGGATCGTAGGTTTCGATGCGGACGTCACGCGGGAACATCGGTTACTCCGGCAGGCAGGGAAAAGGGGGTACGGCACAGCCCCTGATTGTAGCCCCGTGGCGGCCTGCCGGGGCCGAAAGGGACGGGGCCGGATCCCCGTGGAGGAGATCCGGCCCCGTATGGTTTTGCCGGTGGGCCTGGGCTTGGATCCCTTCCCTGCGGGAAGGGATCCGACCCCGTTGCCGGCTCAGCGGCTGAGCACGTACTGGGCGATGACGCCGGTGGCGATGGCCACCAGCAGCATGTTGCCGCGATCATCCCGGATCCACTGGTGGCCGTAGGGCGGGCGGCGCAGGTGGTAGCGCGGGTAGTCGTTCACCACGTAGACCGGGCCGCGGTAGTAATCGCGGTAGCGGTGGCCGACCTGCCAGCCGTAGCCCGGGCCCGGGCGATAGCCGGGGCGGTAGACCACGCGCGGCGGCGGCGGTGCCGGATGGTAGTAGCGGCGGTCATGGTCGCGGCGCCAGTCACGGCGCGCATCGCGGCGGTCGCGTTCATAGTCGCGGCGCGCCTCGCGGACGTCGTGGCGGTACTCGCGACGATCATCGCGGCGGTCTTCGCGCCACTCGCGGCGGTCACGGTGGTCGTTGTCGGCAAAGGCCGGGGTGACTGCGCCCAGCGCCAGCACAGAGGCCATGGCCCCGGCCACGATAAGGGTGATGCGCATGACAGACCTCTGTTGAAGTGGATGGTGATGTCCATATTGCGCAACCGATCTGAACCGTTTCCGGCTGGAAACGCTTCCCGCTGAGGCGTTCAACTCAGTATTCAGCCTTCGGCCAGCCCCACGGGGCCCCGGCAGGCGCGGCCGCGAACCGGTTCCGGCTATAATTGGCGGTATTCCATTCAGTCTGTGCCCGCTGTCGTCCGGGATCTTCCCGCTGACGGACGGGTGCAGGGCCGCGCCCCTACGGAGACCTCATGTCCTCGCAATACATCTACACCATGAACCGCGTGTCCAAGGTGGTCCCGCCCAAGCGGCAGATCATCAAGGACATCTCGCTGTCCTTCTTCCCGGGCGCGAAGATCGGCCTGCTGGGCCTGAACGGCGCCGGCAAGTCCACCGTGCTGAAGATCATGGCCGGCGTGGACACCGATTTCGAGGGCGAAGCCCGCCCGCAGGCCGGCATCAAGGTCGGCTACCTGGCGCAGGAACCGGAACTGGACCCGACCAAGACCGTGCGTGAAGCGGTAGAAGAAGGCGTGGGCGAAGTGCTGCAGGCCCAGGCTGCGCTGGACGCGGTCTACACGGCCTATGCCGAGGAAGGCGCCGACTTCGACGCGCTGGCCAAGGAACAGGAGCGCCTGGAGGCGATCCTCGCCGCTGGCGACGCGCACACCCTGGAAAACCAGCTGGACGTGGCCGCCGATGCGCTGCGCCTGCCGCCGTGGGATGCCGTGGTCGGCAAGCTGTCCGGTGGTGAAAAGCGCCGCGTAGCACTGTGCCGCCTGCTGCTGCAGAAGCCGGACATGCTGCTGCTCGACGAACCGACCAACCACCTCGACGCCGAGTCGGTGGAATGGCTGGAACAGTTCCTGGCGCGCTACACCGGCACCGTCGTGGCGGTCACCCATGACCGCTACTTCCTGGACAACGCCGCCGAGTGGATCCTGGAACTGGACCGCGGCCGCGGCATTCCGTGGAAGGGCAACTACACCGACTGGCTGACCCAGAAGGATGAGCGCCTGAAGCAGGAAGACAACCAGGAAAAGGCCCGCCAGAAGGCGATCCAGAAGGAACTGGAATGGTCGCGCCAGAACGCCAAGGGTGGCCGTACCAAGGGCAAGGCCCGTCTGGCCCGCCTGGAAGAGCTGCAGTCGGTCGATTACCAGAAGCGCAACGAGACCAATGAAATCTTCATCCCGCCGGGCGAGCGCCTGGGCAACGCGGTGATGGAGTTCAAGAACGTCTCGAAGAAGTTCGGCGACCGCCTGCTGTTCGACAACCTGAGCTTCCTGGTGCCGGCCGGCGCCATCGTCGGCATCATCGGCCCGAACGGTGCCGGTAAGTCGACCCTGTTCAAGATGATCACCGGCCAGGAAAAGCCGGATACCGGCGAGATCGTGGTCGGCCCGACCGTGAAGCTGTCCTACGTGGACCAGAGCCGCGACGCGCTGGAAGGCAACCACAACGTCTTCCAGGAAATCGCGGGCGGCCTGGACATCCTCAACATCAACGGCATCGAGATCCAGTCGCGCGCCTACATCGGCCGCTTCAACTTCAAGGGCCAGGACCAGCAGAAGATGGTCGGTTCGCTGTCCGGTGGTGAGCGTGGCCGCCTGCACATGGCCAAGACCCTGCTGCAGGGTGGCAACGTGCTGCTGCTGGACGAACCGTCCAACGATCTGGACATCGAAACCCTGCGTGCGCTGGAAGATGCGCTGCTGGAGTTCCCGGGCAACACCTTCGTCATTTCGCATGACCGCTGGTTCCTGGATCGCATCGCGACCCACATCCTGGCGTTCGAAGGTGATTCGCACGTGGAGTTCTTCCAGGGCAACTATCGCGAGTACGAAGAAGACAAGCGCCGCCGCATGGGCGACGACGCCGCGCCGAAGCGCCTGCGCTTCAAGGCGCTGAAATAAGGCAACCGGAAAGGCCGCGCTCGCGCGGCCTTTCTCTTTCGGCAGGTCACCACCGTTGGTGGTGACGCCCAATTGTTGTGAGATCCCCCATGTCCCTGTTCGAACGCCTGTTCCAGCTGCAGCAGCACGGCACCACCGTGCGCACCGAGCTGCTGGCCGGTGTCACCACCTTCCTGACGATGTCCTACATCGTCTTCGTCAACCCGGAAATCCTGGGCACCACGGGCATGGATGCCGGCGCAGTGTTCGTCGCCACCTGCCTGGCCGCCGCGCTGGGTTCGGCAGTGATGGCACTGGCAGCCAATTTTCCGGTAGGCATGGCGCCGGGCATGGGCTTGAATGCGTTCTTCGCTTTTACGGTAGTGGGCGCGGCCGGCCTGCCGTGGCAGCAGGCGCTGGGCGCGGTGTTCATCTCCGGCCTGGTGTTCCTGGTGCTGTCGCTGACCGGCGTGCGCGCGTGGCTGGTGGCCGGCATTCCGTCGTCGCTGCGCTCGGCCATCGTGGCCGGCATCGGCCTGTTCCTGGCGATCATCGCGCTGCAGAAATCCGGGGTGATCGTCGGCAACGAAGACACCCTGGTGGCGCTGGGCCCGCTGAACACGGCACCGCCGCTGCTGGCGCTCGGTGGCTTCGTGCTGATCGCGGTGCTGGAAGCCCGCCGCGTACGCGGTGCGATCCTGATCGGCATCCTCGCCGTCACCGGCGCCGGCTGGGCGCTGGGTGACGTGCAGTACCACGGCCTGGTCTCGCTGCCGCCGAGCCTGGCACCGACCTTCCTGCAGCTGGACCTGCCCGGCCTGCTGCACCACGACGGCGGCGCGCCGATCGCGGTGCTGCTGCAGGTGGTGCTGGTGTTCGTGCTGGTGGAGGTGTTCGATGCCACCGGCACGCTGTACGGCGTGGTCGGTCGTGCCGGCCTGCTGAAACTGCCGGGCGCGCAGAAGCGCTTCGGCCGTGCGCTGCTGGCCAACAGCACCGCCATCGTGGCCGGTTCGCTGCTGGGCACCAGCAGCACCACCGCCTTCGCCGAAAGCGCCTCCGGCGTGCAGGTGGGCGGCCGTACCGGCCTGACCGCACTGGTGGTGTCGGCGCTGTTCCTGGCCGCGCTGCTGTTCTCGCCGCTGGCAGCGATGGTGCCCGCCTATGCCACCTCGCCGGCGTTGCTGTTCGTGGCCGGCCTGATGCTGCGCGAACTGGTGGAAGTGGACTGGAGCGACCTGACCGAATCGGTGCCGGCCGCGCTGTGTGCGCTGGCGATGCCGTTCACCTATTCCATCGCCAATGGCCTGGCATTCGGCTTCATCGCCTATGCCGCGCTGAAGGCCGGCACCGGCCGCTGGCGCGAGGTGCACCCGGCGGTGTGGCTGGTGGCGACGCTGTTCGTGCTGCGTTACGCGTTGGAGTAAGCCTACCGCGCTGCGCGCTCGCCGGGCATGGCCCGGCGCTACCGGAAAATGAGCGGCGCCGGCGGCAGGTCAGTTGTACGTGATGGTGAACGTCGCGGTGCCGTTGGCCTCGCCTGCTCCCACCGTACCGGCCTGGGTCTGGATGTAACGCGCGCGCAGCGGCAGGCTCATCGACGAGGTGCCACTGACGGTGTCACCCAGCATCAGGCTGTCGCCGAAGGTGATGTTCTGCTCGCTGCTGCCGTTGCGGCGCACGATCTGGATGCCGATGCGGGTGGCGCTGTTGATGCCGCTGGTGATGGCCAGCGTGCCGGGCTGGTTGCCACTGGCCGACGTGGCATCGAGCTGGATGCCGATGGTGCTCTGGTACTGCGCCAC
The DNA here is from genome assembly GCF_003105135.1 of Stenotrophomonas sp. SPM. NCBI lineage: Bacteria > Pseudomonadati > Pseudomonadota > Gammaproteobacteria > Lysobacterales > Lysobacteraceae > Stenotrophomonas > Stenotrophomonas sp. SPM. The sequence goes on from NZ_QETL01000003.1 coordinate 85,171, forward strand.
GTTGCTGCCCTGGCAGCGCAGGGTGATGTTGAAATCACGATCCACGGCACGCGAGCCCACGCCGGTGAAGGACGAGTTCGGCACACTGCCGAAATCCACCACGATGTTGCGGCTGCCGGCATCCACCTCGCAGGTGGGGCTGACGACGGTGGTGCCTGTGGCACGGAATGTCGAGGTCAGCACCGGCCGGCCCACGCCATCGCCGTTGTAGTAGTAAGTGGTGAAGCGCCCGGTAGGGGCGATGCTGCCCGAACCGGTCTGGGCGGCCGTCTTGATCAGCTGCACCCGGAACGAGCCACCACTCAGCGACAGGGTCGTGTTGCGGCTGAGCTGCAGGGTATGCGGATAGTAGGTCTGGATGTCGCCTGAATTTCGATAGACACGGATGCCGACGCCGGCCACATCGGTGGCATAGACGTTGGAAAAATTCGCCACGGCGCGTTGCTGGGCAGCGTTGTTGAAGATGCCGATCGCGCTGCCGCCGGAACCATCGCAGCTGGCGATGCTGTTGCGGCTGTCAATGCCAACCACAAGTTCCTTGATGATTCCGCCCACGGGCGTGCTGGGCAGGATGACGACCTGCCCCATATCCATCTGGACATCCTGCGGCACGAAGGTGCGGGGGTTGTTGAGCCCGCACGACGCCAGCGCCTGCCCCGACAAGCCCAGGCCAATGCCCGCGGCCAGCAGGCCCATCGCCAGGGTGCCCCTGCGGAACGTCTTCATCGGCATGCTGCCTCCACGGCAATCAATCCGGCAGGGCCGGCCGTGGTGCCCGCAGGCACCGTGTATTCAAGGGTACAACGCTGGTCGGCGGCAACGCCCCACTCGACCAGCAGCTGGCCGCGGTCGTGTTCGCTGCGCACATAGACGCGGCCACCCTGCCCGACCATGCCCACCGGCTGGCCCTGCTCGTCCTTCACCTGCGAGCCGAACGGCAGCGAGCTGCCATCGGCATTACGGACCTGGATGAGCAGCGCACGGCCCTGGCGAGTATCGAAGCGCAGGTAGCTGATGGCACCGGCATACGGCGCGATCGACTGGCTGCTGCCGTCCAGCTCCACGTCCTGCGACATGCCCTGCGGGTCAAGGGTGACCGTATTGAGGCGGTACGGCGAAACATAGGGCACCACCGCGTAGCCACGACCGTCGATGCGCAGGCCCGGTGCGTTGGTGACGCGTGCGTCGCGCGCGCCCTTGGCCTCGACCAGCACCATGGTGTCGCCACGCTGCGGGGTGAAGGTAACGCCGCCGGCGTGGACCACCATGCTGCCATTGGCGCCCACCGATGCCTGGCGGAAATCGCTGGACTGGCCGTAGGAGCCACTGAGCGAGGCATAGCGGCTGCGGTACTCGGCGTTGGCAGTGGCGGTGGATGCGCCGTTGCGGCTGTCCGAGAACGCTGCGCCATAGGTGAAGTTGCCATCCGCGCCGGCCGCACCGGTCATGCCGATGCGGCTGTTGTCGTAACCGCTGCGGTCGCGCACACCGACGTCGGCACTGAAGGACATCGGCTGGCCGCTGCGGCGTCCCAGCGGAACACTGAGCGACAACAGGTACTGGGTGTCGGCCGTGCCGCCGTCCCCCTGCTCGGTCCGCACCGCGGAGATGCCGTAGTTCAGCGAGCGCCATGCGTTGTTGTAGCCCAGCTGGTACTGCTTGCTGGTACCGGGGCGATCATAGAAATCGCGCATCGCACCAGTGAGGTACAGCGCGCCGCCATGCTCGCCCAGCGGCTGGTTCAGGGTCAGCTGGAACTGGCTGCGCTGGCGCCCACGCAGGGCAGGATCGATGCCCCGCGCGTCGTCCTCGCGCGCCAGCAGCGCATCCTGCTGGCTGTAGAAGCCGCCGGTGGAGTAGCGGTACGCGGCCAGCGCGAAGTTGGTATTGGTCTCACTGATGAGGTTGGCGTAGCTCAGGCGCACACTGGCACCGGAACGGCCGGCCATGTGATCGAACTCCGTCCGCGCGTGGGTGACATCGACGGCGAAGGCACCCAGCGGCGTGGCCAGGCCAACGCCATACAGCACCGAGCCGTAGCCCTTGCCCAGCGCGCTGCCGCCATACACGGTGAACCGGTTGCTGAGGCCGCGCTGGTAGGTGCCCTGCAGCATCCACGGGTCATCCAGCAGCTGTGCGCTGCGCACCTGGCCGGCGGTGAGCGCGTAACGCGAAACGCCCTGGCGCAGCATCTGCGGCACCGAGCCGAACGGCACCTTGAACGCGCGGCGGCGGCCGTCTGCCTCGATCACCAGCACTTCCAGGTCGCCGCCGTAGCCGGTCGGGTACAGGTCATCAATGACGAAGCTGCCCGGTGATACGGTGGAGGAGTAGATCAGCTGCTGGTTCTGCCGCACTTCGATGCGCGCGTTGGTCTCGGCGATGCCGCGCACCACCGGTGCGTAGCCACGCAGCGAATCGGGCAGCATGCGGTCATCGGTGACCAGGCTGATGCCGCGGAAACCGATCGAATCAAACAGCTCTCCACTGGTGTAGGCATCGCCCACGGTCAGCAGGCCGCGCACCTGCGGGATACCGCGCTGGGCGTAGGTGGCAATGCTCTGCCAGTGACGGCCATCGCCGCTGTTCCAGGTCAGGTTGGAATCATGGCGGAACTGCCAGCCCCCCAGGTTCAGGCCTGCATTGAGGCCGAGATAGGCACTCTGGTTGCGGCCACCGTCTTCGGTGCGCAGGTCGCTGTTGATGGCGTTGAAGCTGTAGCCGACGAAGCCGGCGTTGATGCCGCGGTCCCACAGCGCCGGGCTGACGTAGCCACGCGCCTGGCGGCGCAGGAACACCTGCGGAATGCTCAGGTCGTAGCGCAGGTTGCCGCCGTCGTAGGCGCCGAAGGCATCAGCCATGCGCTGCTGTACCGGCACGCAGGCAGCGGCATCGATGGCCAGTGCAGGATCCTGCTGGGCCAGCACTGCTTCGCTGTCCACGCCGAACTCCTCCAGCAGCGGCATGCCGAGGCAGGCGTCCACCTTGCCCTGTGCGTCAGCCTTGAACTGCAGGTCGCGGCGGCCCTGCCAGGCACCATTGACGTAGATGTCGACGCGGTAGGTACCGGCCACCATCGGGTTGCCGTTGGCGAAGGAGGACAGATCCACCTTGCCGGCCTGCCCGGAAAGGAAACTTGAATTGAACTGGGCCTGTTCCGGCACGCGCGCGGTGGCCGCAGCACTCTGCGCCATCAGCGCCTGCTCGCCGAGGTTGGCTGGCGCCGCCACGGCCCATCCTGGGCAGGCGATACCCGCAGCCAGCAGGCACACGGCCTGCTGAATCGACAATGTCAATCTGTTTCCAATCACACTGACATTCCTTGACGACGGCCGCGATGCAGCCATGACGGGGGGCGCTGGCTGCATGCAGCCGTCCGATCAGCTCCCGCTTCCGACGGCGACGGTGCGCTCCACGCGCCCGCCGAAATCATTGATGGTGGTGAAGCGCACCTGTGCGGTGGTGGCCGGCACGGTGAACTCCAGCTGCTGGCCAGGTGCCAGCATTTTTCCCTGTTCCTCGACCACCGCATCCTGGGTGCCTGCCAGCGCACGCACTTCGGCCAGGGTGACGTGGAACGGGCTCGGATTTTCCACGCGCAGGCGGTTGCCCGTGCGGCTCCAGCGCAGCAGCGCGGGCGCATCGTTGGCGGTGCCGGCCAGCCCCTGCGGGCGATAGAACAGCTTCAGGCGCGAGCGGAATGCAACCTGCAGCAGGTTCTGTTCTTCACCCGGGGTGGCCTGCGGCGAGGGCGGCACATCCAGCACGTTGAACCAGAACACCGACTCACGGTCGCTGGGCAGCGCCTTGCCGGTGAAGATGATGCGCAGCGCCTGGCTGCGGCCGGCTTCCACGCGGCTGATCGGCGGGGTCAGCACGAACGGGGCGTCGCTCGTTTCCGGCGTCTGCTCCGCATCACCCGAATCAATCCAGGCCTGGACCAGCGACGGCGTGTCGCCGGTGTTCTCCACCTGCACGGTCACTTCGCGCGCCTGCGCCGGATAGATCACCCGGGTACCGTTGATGACGACACCTGCCAGGGCGCTCTGGCACAGCGGCAGCGAGAGCGCCGCCAGCAGCAGCGCCCGGGAAAGGATGGCTTTCATCGGAAGGACGACCCGGGAAATGGAACAAAGCCCTGCCCGATGGCTGAATCGGGCAGGGAGGGTGCAGCTACGATCAGTTGTAGATGATCGTGTACTTGACGCTGCTGGCGACGTCGCCGGCGGTCGACTGACCGGTGGCGAAGTACTGGGCGGCGTAGTCCAGCTTGGCCGCGCCCTTGTCGGCGACATCGGTCCAGGTACCGGCCTGCAGCGTGCCGGTGCCACTCACCTTCACCGCGCTGCCGTTGGCGGTCAGCAGCTGCAGCTGCACGTTGGTGGCGCTGGTGCTGCCGCTGAGGGTGTTGACCAGGTTGCCGGTGCTCGAGTCGACGGTGACGCCCGGCTCGAAGTAGGTGGCGACCTTGCCGGCAGCGCAGTTGGTCAGGTTGATCGAGAATGCGGTACGACCAGCGACGTCACCGGCGGTCTTCAGGGCGGTGGTACCGACCGGCGGCAGGGCAACGGTGAAGTCCTTGCTGGTGCCGGCGTTGATCTCGCAGGTCTTGGCGGTGACCTTGCCGGTGAAGTTGATCGTGCCATCGGCAGCGTTGGCGGCCAGCGGTGCGGCGGCGAGCAGGAGGACGGCGAACAGATTGATCTTGCGCATTTGCTTTCTAACCCTACTGAGAAATGTGGACGTAGAGGAGGAAGCAAGGAGCACTGCCGGGCATCAGACCCATCCTTGCGTCTCACCTGTGGCCGGACCCGTGATGAAGCCATCCTTGGGGTCCGAGTCGACAGTATAGATCACAAATGTGATGCAGTTCACGCATTAGATGTGCCGCAACGCACATTGACGCCAAATATTTGGCGTGATACGCCGCCATGCGTTCGACGACTTTCGAACGCACGTCACACTCCTGAAGAACGTGGTTTACACGCGTGTCACGCAGCGAGGAGGAGGCTGTTTTCAAGGCAAAAACGCAATATTTGACGCGCATCACTATTGCTCAGTGACGCGCCTTCCAGATCGAAATTCTGACCCTTAAAGACCGTTCGGGGCTGTCGTTAACAGACTCATACCGAACCAGAGAACGTCATGAAGACCTCGATCCTGCTCTGCGTGGCCCTGATGGGTGTCAGTTCGCTGGCACATGCCGATGGCGGCACGATCCGCTTCAGCGGTCGCATCGTCGATCCGGGCTGTTCGGCGCGCGTGGACGCACAGCAGCTGCGCCTGGAAGGCTGCCCGCTGTCGGCCAAGGGCGCGACGGTCGCACTGGTGGCGATGGATGAAGGCCAGGGCGCGGTGCTGCGCGATGGCAAGCGCCAGGGCCAGCAGCTGGCCGTGGCCGCACGCAGCCTGCGCGCGGGTGATCTGGTGTTCTCGGAAAGCTACCGCCTGGAAGCCCCGACGCAGCAGCCGCTGCAGGGGGCTTACCTGGTGCGCGTCGACTACCCCTGAGCCTCCCGCCCAGGCAGACCGACCCGGGGATCAGCCCTGGGGCGTTTCCGGCGGCAGCTCGAAGACCTGCCGCAGGTAGCTGAGATAGCCCGGGTCATCGCACATGCTCTTGCCCGGCGAATCGCTCAGCTTGGCCACCGGCTGGCCGTTGCAGCGGACCATCTTGATGACGATGTTGAGCGGAGTCGGGCCAAGATCGTTGGTCAGGTGCGTACCGACGCCGAACGCCACCTGGCAGCGCCCACGGAAGTAGTCGTACAGGCGCATGACCTTGGTGATGTCCAGGCCATCACTGAAGACCAGCACCTTGCTGCGCGGATCGACGCGGCGCTGCTGGAAGTGGGCGAGCATGCGATCACCCCAGTCGAACGGATCGCCCGAATCGTGGCGCACGCCGTCGAACAGCTTGCAGAAGTACATGTCGAAATCGCGCAGGAACGCATCCAGGCCGACCACGTCGGACAGGGCGATGCCGAGGTCGCCGCGGTATTCGCGCGCCCACGATTCGAGCGCGGCCACCTGCGAATCACGCAGGCGCGGGCCGAGGGCCTGGAACGCCTGCAGGTATTCGTGGGCCATGGTGCCGTGCGGGGTCATGCCGTACAGGCGGGCGAAGTGCACGTTGCTGGTGCCGACCAGCTGCGGGCCGAGCGCATCGCGCAGCAGCGGCAGCAGGCGCGCATGCCAGTCGCGTGAGTAGCGGCGGCGGCTGCCGTAATCGGCGATGCGGCACTGTTCGAACCCGGGGGTATCGCGCAGCAGCGCGGCCTTGGCCTGCAGGCGGCGTTCGCCCTCGGCGAAATCAGCGGTGGTGGTGTTGCGGAACCAGACTTCGTTGATGATCGCCAGCAGCGGCACTTCGAACAGGATGGTGTGCAGCCAGGGGCCGGTGATGTCCAGATCGATCTCGCCCGGCACGGTCGTCGACGGCTTCAGCTGGATGTACTTGCGATCCAGGTGGAACAGGCCGAGGAAATCGGCGAAGTCGGGCTTCACGAAGCGCAGGCCACGCATGTAGTCCAGCTCTTCGTTGCTGAAGCGCAGGCTGCACAGGTGGTCGATTTCTTCGTTGATCTGGTCGATGTAGCTCGCCAGATCGATACCGGGGGTGCGGCACTTGAACCGGTACTGGACCAGGGCGCCGGGGTGCTGGTGCAGCACCGCCTGCATCATGGTGAACTTGTACAGGTCGGTGTCGAGCAGGGACTGGATGATGGCCATGAGGCAATTATGCGCCCGTTCGGGTGAAACGCGTTTCCCGGGCCCGGCTGCGGGTAGATCCACGCCATGCGTGGATGCCCCGCCCCACCCCGCCGTCAGAGCGCCTTGCGCAGCAGCCGCGGCACCAGCATCAGCGCATGGGCCCAGATCGCGCCCCACACCAGCAGGCGCACCGGCGCCGAGCGCTGCTTCGCCTCGAACTTGCTGAAGTAACGCCACAGACCACGGTGCTTGTGCCACTCGACGAAGAACGGCCGCGAGCGGCTGGACACCCCGCGCACGTGCGTCACCCGCAGATCATTGGCGATGGCCACCACGCCGCCGGCCTCGCGCACGCGGCGGCACAGGTCCAGGTCCTCGGCGTGCAGGCGGTAGCCGGCATCCCAGCCACCGAGGCGGTCGAACAGCGCCCGCGGCATTAGCAGCAACGCACCGGACAGCGCCGGCACCTGCTGCATCGCCTGCACCGGGTCGCGCGGAATGGCCAGCCGTCCACCGCGCCCGGGCGATCGCAGCATGGCCAGGAAATCGGGATCGCGGCGGCGCACGGCGTCGTCGGCAAAGCCGTGCTCGTCCACCTGCTCCACGCCCAGCAGGCAGTCACCGAGTTCCAGCGCGCGCAGGCGCAGCGCCGCCAGGGTGTCCTCCTCCACCAGCAGGTCAGGATTGATGAAGGCCAGCCAGGGGCCGCTTGAATCGGCCACGCCCTGGTTGTTGGCGGCGGCAAAGCCGGGGTTGTCCGGGTTGCCGATGAAGCGCACCCGCGGGTCGTGACTGGCGTGGCGCTGCACGATCTCCAGCGTGTCATCCTGCGAACCGTTGTCGACCACCCGGATCTCGGCCACGTCCTGCGCCTGGCGCAGGCGCGACAGGCAGGCATCGATGGTGCTGCCGCTCTGGTAGGTGACGACGATGGCGGCGATGGCAGGGTTCAAGCAGGCGACTCCGGCGGCGATGGCGTGGCGAACAGGTCGCCCTGCTCTCGCGGCATTATCGCCTGCTGCAGCCGCTGCTGCAGGTCATCGCGCAGCGCATGCAGCGGGTCGTGCATGAGGAAATCGGCCAGCCGAGGCATCCAGCCCGGCCAGCGCGCGGCCAGGGCCTCCAGATCGCCCTCGCGGCTGACCGCCTCGCCGGCGCGGCTGACGAAGGCGTTTTCGCACAACACGTTGCGCCAGCCCAGCCCCGCCATGCGCAGGCTGAGGTCGACCAGTGCCGCGTTCCAGCCGAGATAGCTGTCGGTGTCGAGGCCACCGGCACGGCGCCGCGCGTTGCCGCGCACCAGTACGGCATGGGTGACCGCCGAGGGCAGTTCCGGATGCAGGTTCGGCAGGCTTGCACAGGTGTGGGCCAGCAGTGCGGTATCGGCCGGCTCGGGATTGATTTCGCCCAGCCGCGGCCATGCGGCGGTTTCGCCGGCATTGCACCAGGGCGTGGCGGTGGCGATGGCGGCATCGCGGGCGAACGCGGCCTGCAGCCGCTGCAGCCAACCGGGCGCGGGCACGCTGTCCGGGGCGAGGACGGCAACGTCCAGTCCCTCGCAGGCGCGCAGCATTTCATCGAGGTGGGCGACTTCGCCGAGCGGTCGCGCGCGACGGGTGTATTCGGCCTGCAGCGGTGTATGCGCGAGCCAGTGCTCGACCACGGCCTGCGCCCGCGGCCCGGCCTGTGCGTCATCGGCCAGCCATACCGCGGTGCCCGCGGCGGTGCCGGCGTCGAGCGCGGCCAGGCAGCGGTCGAGCGCGGCATCGTCCACGTCCAGCGGCAACAACACGATCGCCCCCATCCCGCCTCCGTGGTAGTCGCTGGCGGTAGCGTAGCACCGGCAGGGCTGCGCCCTGCACCTGCCGAGGCAACGGCAACGGCCAGAGCAACAGCAGAAGCTGGGTTCCTGGGGGATGGCGGGGTGGGTCCGGTTGAGGGAGACGCCGTAAATACGTCCGTGTAGGCTTGGTCGCGGCATCCATGCCGCTCACACCCCCTCAACCGGATCCACCC
>NZ_QETL01000004.1:0-79561 GCF_003105135.1 Stenotrophomonas sp. SPM
CCGGCAAGCAGGGCCGGGGATGGGCTCGGCTTTACGTGGATTGGCGGGGAGGGCCGGGGTAGGCCCGGGGGCACAGGGAGCCGGGGGGGGGCGGGCCGCTGGCGGGCAACGAGCGGAGCCCAGGGCAGAGCCGGCGAGCGGCCGGCACTATCGATGGAACTTGATCAGCCCAGGATCCCCGGCAGATACAGCCCCTTTTCCTTCGCGCACTCCACCGCGATCTCATACCCGGCATCGGCATGGCGCATCACCCCGGTGGCCGGGTCGTTCCACAGCACGCGCGCAATCCGCTTCGCCGCCGCCTCGGTGCCATCGCAGACAATCACCATGCCGGCGTGCTGCGAAAAGCCCATGCCCACGCCGCCGCCGTGGTGCAGCGACACCCAGGTCGCGCCGCTGGCGGTGTTGAGCAGGGCGTTCAGCAGCGGCCAGTCGGACACCGCATCGGAACCATCGGCCATCGCCTCGGTCTCGCGGTTCGGCGAGGCCACGCTGCCCGAATCCAGGTGGTCGCGGCCGATCACCACCGGCGCCTTCAGTTCGCCGTTGGCCACCATCTCGTTGAAGGCCAGGCCCAGTCGATCGCGGTCGCCCAGACCCACCCAGCAGATGCGCGCGGGCAGGCCCTGGAACTTGATCTTCTCGGCGGCCATGTCCAGCCAGCGGTGCAGGTGCGGGTTGTCCGGAATCAGCTCCTTCACCTTGGCATCGGTCTTGGCGATGTCTTCCGGGTCCCCGCTCAGCGCGGCCCAGCGGAACGGGCCGATGCCGCGGCAGAACAGCGGGCGGATGTAGGCCGGCACGAAACCGGGGAAGTCGAAGGCATTGGCCACGCCTTCTTCCAGCGCCATCTGCCGCAGGTTGTTGCCGTAATCCACAGTCGGCACGCCCAGCGCATGGAAGCCGAGCATGGCGCGGATGTGGTTGGCCATCGACGCACGCGCAGCCTTTTCAACTTCCTTCGGTGCGGAAACACGCTTCTCGTCCCACTGCTCGACCGTCCAGCCCTGCGGGAGGTAGCCGTTCACCGGGTCGTGCGCCGAGGTCTGGTCGGTCAGCAGGTCCGGCTTGATGCCGCGTTCCAGCAGTTCGGCCAGTACGTCAGCCACGTTGCCCAGCAGGCCGACCGATTTCGGCGTGCCCGCCTTGCAGGCGTCATCGATCAGCCGCAGCGCCTCATCCAGGTTGTCGGTCCAGGTGTCCAGGTAGCCGGTGCGCAGGCGCATGTCGATGCTGCTCTTGCGGCACTCCACGGCCAGGCACGAGGCGCCGGCCATCACCGCGGCCAGCGGCTGCGCGCCGCCCATGCCGCCCAGGCCACCGGTGAACAGCCACTTGCCGGTCAGGTCGCCACCGAAATGCTGGCGGCCCATTTCCACGAAGGTTTCGTAGGTGCCCTGCACGATGCCCTGCGCGCCGATGTAGATCCAGCTGCCGGCGGTCATCTGGCCGTACATGGCCAGGCCCTTCTTATCCAGCTCGTTGAAGTGGTCCCAGGTGGCCCAGCGCGGCACCAGGTTGGAATTGGCGATCAGCACGCGCGGTGCATCGGCATGGGTGCGGAACACGCCCACCGGCTTGCCCGACTGCACCAGCAGGGTCTGGTCATCCTCCAGCCGCTTGAGCGTTTCGACGATGGCATCGAAGCTTTCCCAGTCGCGCGCGGCGCGGCCGATGCCGCCGTACACCACCAGTTCCTGCGGGCGCTCGGCCACGTCCGGGTGCAGGTTGTTCATCAGCATGCGCAGCGGCGCTTCGGTCAGCCAGCTCTTGGCGTTCAGCGTGGTGCCGGTGGGCGCGATGATGGTGCGGCTGGGGTCGTTGCGGGTCATGCGGCGCTCCGGTTCGTAGCGAATTCAAGGCAGGCAGTGAGCACCTGCGCCAGCGTGTGGCGCAGCGGTGCGGCGTGTTCGGGGTCGAGCGGGGTGGGCCAGCTGTGCTCGTCCACCTGGTCGGGCAGGGGTTCGTGCATGTAGCCACGGCAGGCCAGTTCCATCTGCAGCGTGTGCACGCCGCCGGCAATGTCGCTGTAGTGGCGGGTGATCCAGCCGCCCTTGAAGCGGCCGTTGCGCACCTGGCTCATGCCGCTGATCTTCAAGAGGTTCTCCACCACATCGCTCAGTGCGTTGTCGCAGGCGGTGTCCGCTGCACCGGAAGGGCCGGCGGTGCCCAGGTTGAACTGCGGCAGCTCGCCGTCGAACAGGTGCGGGATATGCGAGCGGATCGAATGCGCGTCATACACCACCACCGTGCCGTGGCGCGCACGCAGGCGTGCGATCTGCACGGCCAGCGCATCGTGGTAGGGCGCGAAGTACGTGTCGCGGCGGCGGCCGATCTCCGCTTCATCCGGCTCGCGGCCGGCGTGGTACAGCGGTTGGTTGTCGAAGGTGGTCAGCGGGCACAGGCCGGTGGTGTTCTGGCCCGGGTACAACGACACGCCGCTGGGGTCGCGGTTGAGGTCGATCACCGAACGCGAGATCGCCGAGCGCACGGTGGTCGCGCCCATGCCGCGCACGAAGTCGTACAGCTCGTGCACCCACCAGTCGGCATCGCGCCGCGCCAGCCACGGCGAGTGGTAATCGCCCATCAGCTCGTGCGGCAGCTCGCTACCGGTGTGCGGGAAGCTGACGATCAACGGGGCATCGCCCTCGTGCACCGTCAGCCATTCGGGGAGGGCGTTCATGCCTGCGGCTCCACGGTCGGCAGCAGCGCACCCAGGCCCTGCGCCAGCGCGCCGCTGCGCACCAGGTTCGTGGCGATCACCATGTCCGGGTGGAAGTAACGGTCTTCTTCCAGTGTCGGCACCTGCGCGCGCAGGGTGGCTCGCACGGTTTCCAGTGCGGCGCTGGAGCGCAGCGGCGCATGGAAATCGCAGCCCTGCGCCGCAGCCAACAGCTCGATGCCGATCACGTTGGCCGCGTTCTCGGCCATCTGCATCAGGCGGCGGGCGCCGTGCGCGGCCATCGACACGTGGTCTTCCTGGTTGGCCGAGGTGGGAATGGAATCCACGCTGGCCGGGTAGGCGCGCTGCTTGTTTTCAGAGACCAGCGCGGCGGCGGTCACCTGCGGAATCATGAAGCCGGAATTCAGGCCGGGGCGCGGGGTCAGGAACGCGGGCAGGCCGGACAGCGCCGGGTCCACCAGCATCGCCAGGCGACGCTCGCTGATGGAACCGATCTCGCACACGGCCATCGCCAGCATGTCGGCGGCGAAGGCCACCGGCTCGGCGTGGAAGTTGCCGCCGGACAGCGCTTCGCCGGTTTCGGTGAACACCAGCGGGTTGTCGGTCACGCCGTTGGCTTCGATTTCCAGCGTGGTCGCGGCCTGGCGCAGGATGTCCAGCGCCGCGCCCATCACCTGCGGCTGGCAGCGCAGGCAGTACGGATCCTGCACGCGCACATCGTTGTCGCGATGCGATTCGCGGATGTCCGAACCCTGCATCAGCGAGCGCAGCGTGGCGGCAGTGGCGATCTGCCCGCGCTGGCCACGGATGGCATGGATGCGCGGATCGAACGGCGTGTCCGAGCCCTTGGCTGCTTCCACCGACAGCGCGCCGGTCACCAGCGCGGCCTGGAACACGGTCTCGATGTCGAACAGGCCGGCCAGCGCATACGCCGTAGAGAACTGGGTGCCGTTGAGCAGGGCCAGGCCTTCCTTCGCATCCAGTTCCACCGGCTGCAGGCCAGCGCGCGAGAGGGCGTCCACCGCCGGCAGGCGCTCTTCGCCGATGAAGGCCTCGCCCACGCCCAGCATCACGCTGGCCAGGTGCGAAAGCGGTGCCAGATCACCCGATGCACCCACCGAGCCCTGCGCCGGCACCACCGGCAGCACGCCCTTCACCAGCATCGCTTCCAGCAGCAGCAGGGTTTCCTCGCGCACGCCCGAAGCGCCCTGCGCCAGGCTCACCAGCTTCAGCGCCATCATCAGCCGCACCACGCTGACCGGCATCGGCTCACCTACGCCGGCGGCATGCGAGAGCACGATGTTCCGCTGCAGGGTGGCCAGGTCTTCGCGCTCGATGCGCACGCTGGCCAGCTTGCCGAAGCCGGTATTGATGCCATACACCGGCGCGCCCTTGGCGACGATCGCGGCCACCGCGGCGGCGCTGGCGCGCACCACTGGCAGCGCAGCCGGGTCGAGCGCAAGCGGTGCGCCGCGGTAGACCTGCCGCCACTGGGCAAGGGTGACATGGCCGGGGCGAAGAACCAGGGTGTTGCTCATGTGTTGCTCCAGGAAGCAGGCAGGTCGGGCTGCCCGCGCACCACGCGCGCGTGCAGCGGGTTGAATCCCATGCGATAGACCAGGTCGGCCGGCGCGTCGATGTCCCAGATCGCCAGGTCGCAGTCCAGGCCCACCGCCAGGCGGCCGATGCGCTCGCCGCGGCCCAGCGCGCGCGCCGCTTCACGGGTGAAGCCGGCAATGCATTCGTCCACGGTCAGGCGGAACAGGGTGGCGCCCATGTTCATCGCCAGCAGCGGACTGGTCAGCGGCGAGGTGCCGGGGTTGCTGTCGGTGGCCAGGGCCAGCGGCACGCCGGCCGCACGCAGCGCGGCAATCGGGGGCAGGGTGGTATCGCGGGTGAAATAGAAGGCGCCGGGCAGCAGCACGGCCACGGTGCCGGCGGCGGCCATCGCGGCAATGCCGGCATCATCAAGGTGTTCGATATGGTCGGCCGACAGCGCACCGAAGCCGGCGGCCAGTTCGGCGCCATGCTGGTTGCTCAGCTGTTCGGCGTGGATCTTCACCGCCAGCCCGTTCGCACGCGCCGCCTCGAAAACCTGCCGCGCCTGCGCCGGCGAGAACGCGATGTTCTCGCAGAACACGTCCACGGCCTCGGCCAGGCCTTCGGCAGCAATGGCCGGGATCATCACGTTGCACACATCGTCGGTGTACTCCTGCGCCTCGCGCCCCGGCGGTACCGCATGCGCGCCGAGGAAGGTCGGCACCACGTTCACCCGGCACTCCTCGCCCAGTGCGCGGGCCACCTGAAGCTGCTTGCGCTCGTCGTCCAGGGTCAGGCCGTAGCCGGATTTGATCTCGACCGTGGTGATGCCTTCGGCGCGCATCGCCAGCAGGCGAGGGCGGCTTTCCGCGGCCAGCTGCTGCGGCGAGGCGGCGCGGGTGGCGCGCACGGTGGAGACGATGCCGCCGCCCGCGCGGGCGATGTCGGCATAGCTGACGCCCTGCAGGCGCTGCTCGAATTCATTGGCGCGGTTGCCGGCGTACACCAGGTGGGTGTGGCAGTCGACCAGGCCGGGCGAGATCCAGCGGCCTTCGCCATCGATGCGGGTGGTCGGCTGCAGGTGCGCATCGCTGCCGGCCGGGCCGACGTGGGCGATGCGGCCCTCGGCGCAGGCCAGTACACCATCGGTGATGAGACCCAGGCCCTCGCCATCGAGGGTCATCAGGTGGACGTTGGACCAGAGGGTATCGACGTGCATGGCATCCACAACGCGGCTGTGCTTATATGTCTATACAATATAGACGTCCATTTCGGGTTGTCCAGCCATGTCCGATTCGCGTTCCCCGCACTGTTTCCATGCCACCCACGCCCTGCTGGCCGAGGGCTGGGCGCGCGACGTGCGCCTGCAGGTGCAGGGCGGCCGCATCGCCCGCATTGAAACGGGGCAGGGCGCACAGGAGGGTGATACCCGCGTTGGCCTGCTGCTGCCGGGCCTGCCCAACCTGCACAGCCACGCGTTCCAGCGCGGCATGGCCGGCCTGACCGAGATCGGTGGCGGCGACGGTGACAGCTTCTGGAGCTGGCGCGAGTTGATGTACCGCTTCCTGGCCCACCTGCGCCCGGAGGCAGTGCAGGCCATCGCCGCCCAGGCCTACATGGAAATGCTGGAAAGCGGCTTCACCCGCGTCGGCGAGTTCCATTACCTCCACCACCAGGCCGATGGTCAGCCCCATGCCGACCCGGCCGAGATGAGCGCGCGCATCGCCGCCGCCGCCGAGCAGACCGGCATTGGCCTGACCCTGCTGCCGGTGTTCTACGCGCACGCCGATTTCGGTGGCGCACCGCCGAATCCCGCGCAGCGTCGGCTGATCCACGATGTGGACGGGTTCGCGCGGCTGCTGGAAGGGGCGAAGACCGCCCTGGCCACGCTGCCCGACGCGGTGCTGGGCATTGCCCCGCACAGCCTGCGCGCGGTCACCGGCGAGGAACTGGATGCCCTGCTGCCGCTGACCACCGGCCCGGTGCACATCCACATCGCCGAGCAGGTGCGCGAGGTTGAGGCCTGCCTGGCCTGGAGCGGCCAGCGGCCGGTGCAGTGGCTGTACGAAAACGCTGCCGTCGATGAGCGCTGGTGCCTGGTGCATGCCACCCACATCACCGATGCCGAACGTGCGCGGATCGTGGCCAGCCAGGCCGTGGCCGGCCTGTGCCCGATCACCGAGGCCAACCTCGGCGATGGCCTGTTCCCGATGCAGGTGTTCGCGCGCGAGGGCGGCCGCTTCGGTGTCGGCTCGGATTCCAACGTGCTGATCGACGCCGCCGAGGAACTGCGCCTGCTCGAGTACGGCCAGCGCTTGGCGCTGCGCGGGCGCAACGTCCTCGCCCCGGATGCCGTCCGCAGCAGCGGCCGCTTCCTGTTCGAGGGCGCGCTGCAGGGCGGCGCCCAGGCGCTGGGAGTGGCCGCCGGCCTGCAGGTCGGGGCCAGCGCCGATCTGCTCGAACTGGACCCCGCACACCCGGCGCTGCAGGCGCGACAGAATGACGCATGGCTTGACAGCTGGGTCTTCGCTGCACGTAATGGCGCGCTGCGTTCGGTCTGGCGCCATGGCCGCCAGGTCGTGGCCGATGGCCGCCACCTGCAGCGCGAGGCCATCACCACCGCCTTCGCCGCTGCCCTGCGTGGCGTGCTGGGCTGACCGCCTCCCGCTCATCGAGACCCCCACACCCGTGAAGGCCAGCAAGTCCGCCACGCTCAACCAGCGTATCCGCAGCGATCTGGAAAGCCGCATCCTCAGTGGAGAGTGGGCGCCGGGTTTCCGCATCCCGTACGAGCACGAGCTGATGGAGCAGTACGGCTGCTCGCGGATGACGGTGAACAAGGTGCTGACCGCGCTGGCCGAGAGCGGCATGATCGAGCGCCGCCGTCGCGCCGGTTCGTTCGTGGCGCGGCAGCCTCCGCACCTGGAACAGGTGGCGCTGGAGATTCCCGACATCGCCATGGAAGTCGGCTCGCGCGGCCATCAGTACGCCTATCGGCTGCTGCAGCGCGAACTGCGCCTGGCCGAGCCGGGCAATGCCGGCGAGGTTGAGCTCGCCCGCAGCGAGGCGTTGTTGGCGATGCGCTGCCTGCATCTGGCCGATGACCGGCCGCTGGCGCTGGAGCACCGGTTGATCAGCCCGGTGGGCGTGCCCGAGGTGCTGGAGATCGATTTCAGCACTACCGCGCCGGGCAGCTGGCTGCTGCAGAACGTGTCCTGGACCCGCGCCCAGCACCGCATCAGCGCCTGGGGCGCGGACGCGGCCTCGGCCAAACTGCTGGACGTGAAGCCGGGCACTGCCTGCCTGGTGATCGAGCGCCTGACATGGCGCGGCGACCAGCCGATCACCCGCGTGCGGCAGATGTTCCTGGGCGATGCCTGGGACCTGGTGGCACGCTTCGCGCCGGGCGCGCGGTAAGTCGGACAGCCGGGCGCTCACCTGTCGCCTTGAACTCTGTCGGTGCGTGTGTACGATGTGTAAGGTCCGCGTATGAAAAGCGGGGACCTCATCCGGGAACTACGCGCGGCGGGTTGGACCTGCCGTCGGATTCGTGGCTCCCACCATGTATTCGTACATCCGCGTTGCCCGCACATCATTACCGTGCCGCATCCCAGGAAAGATCTGGGAATTGGCCTGGTCCAGGCAATCCGGAAGCTTGCTGGGCTGACGTAGAGGGTCCCATGCGATATCCAGTCTTGATCGAAGCCGGTGACGAACGCACAGCCTGGGGCGTGGTCGTGCCCGATCTGCCGGGTTGTTTCTCTGCGGCCGACACGCTTGATGACGCCCTCAGTTCGGCGGAGGAGGCCGCGCTTGCGTGGATTGACGCCGCGCTTGATGCAGGGTGCTCCATCCCGACGCCGTCTGCGCCGCAGAAGCTCGTGGCCGATGCTGGTACTGGGACCCAGTGGATTCTCGCTTACATCAACATTGATCCCGCCCTGCTGGACGATACCGTCGAGCGGGTCAACATCAGCCTGCCGCGGCGGATCCTCGCAAGGTTGGATGCGCAGGCCAAGGCGGCCGGCGAATCGCGTTCGAGCTACATTGCCCACCTTGCCGCGTTGCGTTGACGCCACGGCATCATTTGCCCATCCACGCCATGCGTGGATGATCCCCCATCAATACGTAGCGCACTGCCGCCAACGAACCGGCTCATCCACGCCCGGGCGGGCGTTGAGCTGCACGCGCACGTTGCGCAGGGCGGGGTAACGCAGCACTTCCTGGCAGACCCGCGGCCATACGGCTTCCAGCTCGCCGGTGCGGTTGATGGCGAGGGTCTGCCGGGTCAGCCAGACGCCGCTGGCGATACCGGGCTGGTGGGCCAGTGCACGTGCCAGTTCGGCCTGGTAACGGTCCAGGGTCGCGATATCGGGATTGAGCTCGTTGCGGTCGTTGTCGGCGGGCGCAGCAGGCGCAGCCTCAGCCGGAGCCTCCGGTGCAGGCACGTCCTCCGCGTCTGCCAGCGGCGCAGCGTCCGGCTGCACGTCGGTGGCGACCGGCGCCGGCGCGGCTGCTGCCGGCGGCGGCGTGCTGTCGACAGCGGCTCCGCTGGATTCCACGTGCAGGCCCTGCAGGCCCAGCCCGACCAGCAGGCCCAGAGTCACCGCACCCAGCGCGGAAATAGCGATGCGACGCAGCGCCTCCCGACGGGCCGTCGAGCGCACGCGCGTCTCAATCTCGGCCGGCAGGTAGGGCTGCAGCAGCGGCCACAGGCGCGGGCCATCCAGAACTTCGACCGACTGCTTTTCGGCAGCAGTCAAGCCATCGCGCTCGACCCGGCCCTCGGTGATCAGCAGGCCACCCTTGGCGCCGCCCAGGCGCGCGACGGCGCCCAGCTCGTTCACCGCGGCCGTACCGATGCGGTAGGCCAGCCCGTGCTTGCAGGAGACCAGCCAGGTATTGGGGCCATCGCTGAGCAGGAAATCACTGCTCGGCTCGCGCACTTCGTCGGTTGGGTCGGCCACTTCGCGCAGGCCGCGTCGCTCGCGCAGCATCCGCTTGATCAGTGTCGAGAATTCGCGCCAATGCATGCCCGCCAGGGCCTGCAGCCCCAGTTGCATTTCCGTTCGCCGCCGCTTGACCCACCACAGATAGACGATGGCCAGGGTGCAGGTAAGCAGGGCCGACAGCAGGGCCAGAATCCAAGGGAGCATGCAGGAAGGGAGCGGAAGGGGCGAAAACCGAAGACGACAGTGTAAAGGCCACGCAGTCATATTGCGTCAGGGCCTTCCCGACACGAATTGTGATGTAGCCCGCAGATCCGCGTGGCGCAGGCACGAAAAAACCCGCCAATCCTGAAGCCGTGAGGGGAGGGAACAAACGGCAGCCGAAGCGATTGGCGGGTTTCTCGCGATTGTCAGTGAATTTTTATTGCATTGCAACAATCGAAGGTCAGGGCACGCCGCCGGGCGACTGGTGGCTTCCCGGCGCCGGCGCATCACTGCCCGAAGCCGCGCGGTTCTCCAGCTTGGCCAAGCGCGCGTGCAAGGCATCGAGGCGGGCCTCGAGTGCGGCCACGTCACTGGCAGTGGGGACGTGCATGCGCTTGAGCACGCCCTGCACCTGGTCGTCGAAGGCCTTTTCCACCTTGTTCCAGGTGCCAGAGGCCTTTTCGCGGGCCTCGTCGAGGGAGGTCTCCACGTTGTCGCGCCAGCCCGGACCCTCCTCACCGCTGCGCTCGCGGCGGCGGGATTCCCAGGCTTCGCCTTCCTTCACCAGGCCATCGAAGAAGCGGCTGCCTTCGGCCTGTGCGCGGCCCAGTGCACCCAGGCCAGCCAGCCAGACCTGCTGTGCCGAATTGCTGAACTTGCGCGAAAAGCGCTCGGCCTGTTCGCCGAACGAAGCGTCGTCGTCGCGGCGGTCGTCATTCTCGTACTGGTTCATCGCGCTTCCCGGGGCAGTTGGACCTGTCCCCGAGGGTAGCGCGCACGAACGTTGCAGGGCCGTGATGGCCGCTGCCTGGGTTCAGCCCAGCTTTTCCTTCAGCACGCGCTGGATCTCGGTTTCCACCATGCCCTTCATGGCCGACAGCAGGAAACCCAGCTTGGCGGTCACGCGCACGGCGCCCGGCTGCAGCTCGATGGCGCCGTCCACGCCGCTGCCGCTGAAGTTCAGCACGTCGGCGGCCCAGCTGGATTTCAGGCCGAAGCGCTCGCCCAGCTTGGCGGCAACCTGTTCGATCGCCTCGCGGGCCTGTGCATCGGGCAGGGCGTGGGCGTGGCGGACATCGATGGTGGACATGCAGGCTCCTGGCGCTGGGCGGGGATATCAAAGAGGGCGGCCATTGTGCGCATCGGCGGGCGCCACGCCAAGCGCCCGTCGCCGGTTCTTCTGCGTTGGCGAGCAACCTGCTAGTCTGCGCCGCGTGCAGAACCTGCTTGTTCACTTCAGTCAACAACAACAGCCCGACCAGCCCCTGCGGCCCGGGGTGCAGCGCATCGTGCGCCAGGCAAACGGCAGCGTGCGGCTGGGTGACCCCGGTCATGGCGCGCTTCTGCTGGCCCAGTTCTGCATGGACGACCGTGGCCTCTGGCTGCAGGTCGGCAACGGCATCCGCAGCATCCACGTGAACGGCCGCCCGGTGCGGCGCATGGCCCTGCTGCGCGCAGGCGATGCGGTGTATGTGGATGGCGTGGAGATGGTCCTGCAGGGTGAGGTCGAGAGCCTGCTGCAGGCACCGTCGCCGTCGCCGGCCAGTGATGGCATCGCCGATGAGCAACGCCTGCTGCGCGGTGTCGGCGGCCTGCACCATGGCCGCAGCTACACCCTGTCGCGCCCGCGCCTGGTCGGCCGTGGTGGCGATGTTGATATCGAGATCGACGACCCTGCCTTTGCCGAGCAGCACGCCCGTGTGGAAGTGCATGGCGATCGCGTGCTGCTGCGCGACCTGGGCAGTGCCGATGGCACCCGGGTCAACGGCGTGGCCGTGCGCCACTGCTGGCTGCAGCCGGGGGACCAGGTGGTCTTCGATGGGCAGCACCGTTTCGTGCTGGAAGTACCGCACGATCCGCGCCGGCGCCCGCTGCCGGCCGAGGACGACGCCAGCCAGAATGCAGAGCAGGTGGCGGACGCGCCGGTGGCGCCTCGCCGCGTGCGGCGTTGGCCGTGGCTGCTGGTAAGCGCATTGCTGCTGGCGGGTGTGCTCAGCCTGCTGCTCTGGTTCGGCGCGCGCTGATCCGCGTCCGCCGGGCATGGCCCGGCGCTACCGGCCTTCGCTCTGGTAGATGCCAACCTTGGTTGGCAGGGTTGGCGGCTACCGGTGCTGTGCGCGCGGCAAATGGATACCAATGAAACCAAATTTCCCTTGCCGCACCAGGCCGCAAGGCTGGTGCACTGCGGCATACTAGGGGTCTTGCCCCACAGGTGTCACATGACGCGCGCGTTCAACTTCAGTGCCGGCCCTGCAACCTTGCCGGAATCGGTCCTGCGCCAGGCGCAGGCGGAAATGCTGGACTGGCACGGTGCCGGCGCCTCGATCGTGGAAATGAGCCATCGCGGCCCGGAGTTCATGTCCGTGGCGGCCGAGGCCGAGGCCGACCTGCGCCGCCTGCTTGATATCCCCGACGACTATGCCGTGCTGTTCCTGCCCGGCGGCGCCACCACCCAGCAGGCGCTCATCCCGCTCAACTTCGCCCAGGCCGGCCAGCGTGCCGACTACGTGGTCAGCGGCCACTGGGGAAAGACCGCGGTCAAGCAGGCCAGCCCCTACGTGGGCGTCAACATCGCCGCCAGCAGCGAAGCCAATGGCTACCGCGCGCTGCCGGCACGCGACAGCTGGCAGCTCTCGGCCAATGCCGCCTACGTGCACATCACCGCCAACGAGACCATCCACGGCGTCGAGTTCCGTGATGTACCCGACACCGGTGACGTCCCGCTGGTGGCCGATTTCAGCTCGTCCATCGCCAGCGAACCGCTGGATGTGCGCCGCTATGGCGTCATCTATGCCGGCGCGCAGAAGAACCTGGGCCCGGTCGGCATCGCGGTGATGATCATCCGCCGCGACCTGCTCGAGCGCAGCGGCCAGGCCCGCGCGGACATCTTCGATTACCGCTCGCACGTCGCCCGCGATTCGATGCTCAACACCCCGCCGACCTGGAACTGGTACCTGGCCGGCCTGGTGTTCAAGTGGATGCTGGCCGAAGGTGGCGTGGTCGAGTTCGCCAAGCGCAATGCCGCCAAGGCCGCGCTGGTGTACGGCGCCATCGATGCCTCCGGCGGCTTCTATCGCAACGAAGTCGCGCACTCGGCGCGCTCGCGGATGAACATTCCGTTCTTCCTGCCCAACGCCGATCTCGATGCCCGCTTCGTGGCCGAAGCCAAGGCCGCCGGCCTGCTGGCCCTGAAGGGCCACAAGGTGGTCGGTGGCATCCGCGCCTCGCTGTACAACGCCATGCCGATGGCGGGGGCCGAGGCGCTGGTCGCCTTCATGGCCGATTTCCAGCAGCGCAACGGCTGAGCAATGAACGGCGCGCACCCTCGGGTGCGTGCCCCGCAACAAGGAATTCCGATGGCAAGCAAACCCAGCAAGAAGTCGCCGAAGAAGGGCGGGTCCGCCAAGGCCGCCGCCGCGCCCAAGGGCAAGGCCGCGTCCAAGACCACCCCGGTGCCGACCCAGGCGCCGCTGGCACTGGCCGATGTGCGCTCCAAGATCGACCAGATCGACCGTGACATCCAGAGCCTGATCGCCGAGCGTGCGCAGTTCGCCCACCAGGTCGGCAAGGCCAAGGGTAAGCTCGCCGCCGCCGTCGATTACTACCGACCCGAGCGCGAAGCGCAGGTGCTGCGCATGGTGGTGGACCGCAACGAAGGCCCGCTCAGCGATGAAGTGCTGGTGCACGTCTACCGCGAAATCATGTCGGCCTGCCTGGCCCAGCAGGAACCACTGAAGATCGGCTACCTCGGCCCGGAAGGCACCTTCAGCCAGCAGGCTGTGCTCAAGCACTTCGGCCGCTCGGCGATGGGCCTGCCGATGGCCAGCATCGAAGAAGTGTTCCAGGAAGTGGAAGCGGGCAGCGCCGATTTCGGCGTGGTGCCGGTGGAAAACTCGGGGCAGGGCACCATCCAGATCACCTTGGACATGTTCCTCACCTCCAACCTGAAGATCTGCGGTGAAGTGGAACTGCGCGTGCAGCAGTACCTGATGTCGCGCAGTGGCCGCCTGGAAGACATCGAGCGCGTCTACGGCCACCCGCAGTCCTTCATGCAGACCTCGGCGTGGATGCGCGCCAACCTGCCCAAGGCCGAGAAGATCCCGGTCGCCAGCAACGCCGAAGGTGCGCGCCGTGCGCGCAACGCCGACGACGCGGCCGCTATCGGTGGCGAGAGCGCCGGCCACGTGTACGGCCTGAAGAAGGTCGTCACCAAGCCCATCCAGAACGATGCCGACAACACCACCCGTTTCCTGGTGGTAGGCCGCAACATCTTCCCGACCTCCGGCCACGACCGCACCTCGGTGCTGGTGTTCATCCATGACAAGCCCGGCGCGCTGTTCGATGTGCTCAGCCCGTTCGCCCGCCATGGCATCAGCATGAACCGCATCGAGTCGCGCCCGTCGCACCACGGCAAGTGGGAATACGGCTTCTTCATCGACCTGGCTGGCCACATCGACGACGCGCCGATGCAGGCCGCGCTGGCCGAGCTGGAAGCGCACTCGGCGCAGATCAAGGTGCTGGGTTCCTACCCGGTGGCCGTGCCCTGATTGCCGTTGCGGCCGCGTGCCGCGCCCATTGATGCACCGCCGGCGTGCCGGCGTTTACGGAATGATCGAACGATGAGCAACGCGCAACACTGGATTGCCCGCAAGGGCCAGCCGCTGCAGGGCAGCCTGACCATTCCCGGCGACAAGTCGGTCTCGCACCGCTCGGTGATGTTTGCCGCGCTGGCCGATGGCACATCGCATATCGAGGGCTTCCTGGAAGGCGAAGACACCCGTGCCACTGCGCGCATCTTCAGCCAGCTCGGCGTGCGTATTGAAACCCCCAGTGCCTCGCAGCGCGTGGTGCACGGCGTCGGCATCGATGGCCTGCAGGCGCCCAGCGCGCCGCTGGACTGCGGCAACGCCGGCACCGGCATGCGCCTGCTGGCCGGCCTGCTGGCGGGCCAGCCGTTCGACTGCACGCTGGTTGGCGATGAGTCGCTGTCCGGCCGTCCGATGCGCCGTGTCACCGGCCCGCTGTCGCAGATGGGCGCGAAGATCGACACCGAAAGCGATGGCACCCCGCCGCTGCGCGTGCATGGTGGCCAGTCGCTGCAGGGCATCGATTTCGCCTCGCCGGTCGCCAGTGCGCAGGTGAAGTCGGCCGTGCTGCTGGCCGGCCTGTACGCGCAGGGCGAAACCAGTGTGGTCGAACCGCACCCGACCCGCGATTACACCGAGCGCATGCTCTCGGCGTTCGGCGTGGACATCGAGTTCTCGCCGGGCAAGGCCCGCCTGCGCGGCGGCCAGCGCCTGCGCGCCACCGACATCGTGGTGCCGGCTGATTTCTCCTCGGCCGCGTTCTTCCTGGTCGCCGCCAGCATCATTCCGGGCTCCGAGCTGCGCCTCAAGCAGGTTGGCCTCAACCCGCGCCGCACCGGCCTGCTGCACGCGCTGCGCCTGATGGGCGCGGACATCACTGAAGAAAACCCGGCCGAGCAGGGTGGTGAGCCGGTGGCCGACCTGGTGGTGCGCCATGCGCCGCTGAAGGGCGCGCGCATTCCGGAGGCACTGGTGCCGGACATGATCGACGAGTTCCCGGCCCTGTTCGTGGCGGCTGCCGCAGCCGAAGGCCAGACCGTGGTGACCGGCGCCGCCGAGCTGCGGGTGAAGGAATCGGATCGCCTCGCCGCGATGGCCACCGGCCTGCGCGCGCTGGGCGTGCAGGTGGATGAAACCGACGATGGCGCCACGCTGCACGGGGGCATCACCCTGGGCAGCGGCACCATCGAAAGCCACGGTGACCACCGCATTGCCATGGCGTTCGCCATTGCCGGCCAGATCAGCGGCGGCGAAGTGCGCATCAACGACATCGCCAACGTCGCCACGTCCTTCCCGGATTTCGACGGCCTGGCCCGCAGCGCCGGTTTCAACCTGGCCTGAGGTCGCCGCGACGCCGCTGCGCTCGCCGGGCATGGCCCGGCGCTACCATTCGGCGTCGACCCCGGTAGCGGCGGTTTCAACCTGGCGGCATATCCGGTAGCGCCGGGCCATGCCCGGCGGTCTCCGACCCCGGCACAAAAAAAGACGGAGGCCGAAGCCTCCGTCTTCCGATCGATCACGAACCCCTCGCTCGCGATCAACGCTGCTCGGTACGGAAATCCACCGGCACGCGCACCACACTCGCCACGGCACGACCGTTCTGCATGGCCGGCTGGAACTTCCAGCCCTGCACGGTGCGCAGCACCGAGCGATCCAGATCACGGCTGCGCTCGCCACTACGCGACACGATGCTCGCCTCGGTCACGTTGCCGCGGGTATCCACGTTGAGGCTGGCCACCACGCTGCCCTGCACGCCGTTACGCAGCGCGGTTGCCGGGTAGGTCGGCTTGTCATTGCTGGCCAGCGGGCTGGCCTGACGGTTGCGTACGGCCGGGGTCGCCTTGCGCTGCTCGCTGGCCGGGGCCGCGTTGCGCGCTGCCGGCGCAGTGGCTACCGGGGTCTCGCTGGCCGGCAGCATGCGCTCGCCCATGGGGGCCGGCGCCACGTCTTCCTGGTTCGAGAACCGCAGCCACATCAGTGCAGCGGCAAACATGGCCACGATCAGCGCCAGCCACAACCAGGGTGAGGTGCGCTGCGGGCGCTCGCTCACATCCTGCTGCAAATGCGGGGAATGAAGGTGTTCATGGGTAGTAGCACTCATTGCAGACTCCTCGCGTCAGTAACGACGCACAAAGTCTTGCCCGAGGAGATGTAGCGGTGTGTCAGCGTTGCGTCAACGCAACCGGCAGGGTTCAGCTTGCCTGCCGGGAAGCGTTCAGTTACTGCGGCTTGAAGTCGAACGGCACTTCAATGGAGCCCGGCACTGGCTGGCCATTGCTCAGCGCGGGGCTGAAGCGCCAGCGGCGCACCGCATCGGTTGCGGCGCGATCCAGCTCGCGCGAGCCGCTGCGCTGGATCACGGTGATGTTGTTGGCATAGCCGGTGGCATCCACGTCCACCCGCACCACCACACTGCCGGATTCGCCACGGCGCAGCGCACCGGCAGGGTAGGACGGCGGCGGCGACTGGCCTGCCACGGGCATCGGCTGGCTGTTGCCCGTGGCCGGCGCGGCGCTGCCCGGGGCGGCCGGGGCCGGCTCGGTACTGGCCGGCGGCGGCGGGGCGGTTTCCACCAGCTTCGGTGCTTCTTCCTGCACCGGCGCCGGCTTGGCATCGGGCATGTCGCTGGAGCCGGCCGCGGCGGGCAGGGGCTCGGGCAACGGCTCGACCTGCGCGGTCTCCTGCGGGGTCTGCGTGGCCGGGTCATCGGCGCGGAAGAATTCCTTGTCGCGGCCGGTCAACCAGACCACCACGAACAGCAGAACGCCTACGCCGAAGGCGATGCCGGCGATCTTAAGGGCGTTGCGCGGGATATGCACGGTGAACGACTTGGCAGGCGATGAGCGGGGTGCAGACATGGACCGGACCAGCAGGGAATGCCCCGATTCTGCCACGGCGGGAATGAACCGGGCGGCAGAAATCCGTATAACAGGCGATAATCCCGTTCCTGATACCCACCACGACACCCGCCATGCTTGATCCAGCCCTGCTCCGCCACCAGCCCGCCGACCTCGCCGAACGCCTGCGCACCAGCCGCGGCTTCGAGCTCGACGTGTCTGCCCTGGAGTCCCTGGAGGCCGATCGCAAGCGCATCCAGGTGCGGACCCAGGAACTGCAGAGCCTGCGCAACAGCCGTTCCAAGGCCATCGGCCAGGCCAAGGCCAAGGGCGAGGACGTGTCGGCCATCATGGCCGAAGTGGCCGCGTTCGCAGACGAGCTGAAGGCCTCGGAAGTGGCCCTGGACGAGCTGCGCGAGAAGATCGACACCATCGCCGCCGGCATCCCGAACCTGCCGGCCGATGACGTGCCGGCCGGCGCCGACGAGAACGGCAACGTCGAGCAGGCGCGCTGGGGCACCCCGCGTACCTTCGATTTCCCGGTGCTGGACCACGTCGAACTGGGCGCCCGCAACGCCGGCCTGGACGCCGAGACCGCGGCCAAGCTGTCGGGCTCGCGCTTCACCGTACTGCGCGGTCAGGTCGCCCGCCTGCACCGTGCCCTGGCCCAGTTCATGCTGGACCTGCACGCCGGCGAACACGGCTACGAAGAAACCAACGTGCCGTTGCTGGTCAACGCCGATTCGCTGCGTGGCACCGGCCAGCTGCCGAAGTTCGAGGACGACCTGTTCAAGACCGCCGTGGGCGATTCCACGCGCTACCTGATCCCGACCTCGGAAGTGCCGCTGACCAACCTGGTGCGCGACGAGATCATCGACGCCGAGCGCCTGCCGCTGCGCGTGACTGCCCACTCGATGTGCTTCCGCGCCGAAGCCGGCAGCGGCGGCCGTGACGTGCGCGGCATGATCCGCCAGCACCAGTTCGAGAAGGTCGAGCTGGTGTCGATCTGCCGCCCGGAAGACAGCGACGCCGAACACACCCGCATGACCCGCTGCGCCGAAGTCGTGCTGGAAAAGCTGGGCCTGCCGTACCGCAAGGTGCTGCTGTGCACCGGCGACATGGGCTTCTCGGCCATCAAGACCTACGATCTGGAAGTCTGGCTGCCCTCGCAGAACACTTACCGCGAAATCAGCTCGTGCTCGAACACCGGTGATTTCCAGGCCCGCCGCATGCAGGCCCGCTGGCGCAACCCGGCCACCGGCAAGCCGGAGCTCGTGCACACCCTGAACGGCTCGGGCGTGGCGGTCGGCCGCGCGATGATCGCGGTGATGGAGAACTACCAGAACGCCGACGGCACCATCACCGTGCCGGACGTGTTGAAGCCCTACATGGGTGGCGTCGAAACCATCGGTTGATAACCGACGCACCTCATACCTGTAGAGCCGAGCCTATGCTCGGCTCTTTTTTTGTGCTCGCACCTTCTCCAACGGCACCCACCCGGGCTCGCCCGTTTCCGGCACGCACCACGCCCAGCCATTCAGCGTGCGCACCCCGCGCAACACCTGCCCCGGATCCACATCCAGCTCCCGCGCGCAGTAATCCTCCGTGGCAAACGCGCCACCCTGCGCATCGCGCCCGATCACCGGCGCCGGCACGAATCCCCGTTCCTGACCCTCGGCCTGGCACAGAAACCAGTCCTCCCAGCCCTCAGGGCCCTCATAACGCTCGCCCACCACCAGCGCCTGTCCACGGCGCAGGGTGATCGGGTGCGGAAACTCGCTGCGATGCGCAGCCGTGACGATGTAGTTCATGCCCCCAGCCTACCGGCCCCGCACAACAAAAAAAACGGCCCCGCAATGCGGAGCCGTCGGGGTGGGCCGGGATGGGGGAGGGGCTCCCGGCCCGCAATCAGCGCCCCCGACGAGGAGGGGGGAGGGCGCCGATCGCTGGAACGCAGTACTTACGCAGCCACTTCTTCGGCAGCGTGCGACGGCAGGGCCGACAGCGCGCCGGCAATGGCGTCTTCGCGGTGCTTCGGCGAGTAAGCGATGCCCTCGGCACGCACGAACTCGACGTTGTCGATGCCCATGAAGGCAAACACCTGGCGCAGGAAGGGCTCCTGGAAGTCAGCCGGCGAATCGGTGTAGATGCCGCCACGGGCGCTCACCACGATCACGCGCTTGCCACCGGCCAGGCCCACCGGGCCGTTCTCGGTGTACTTGAAGGTGCGGCCGGCCACGGCAACGCGGTCGATCCAGGCCTTCAGGGTGGACGGGATGCTGAAGTTGTACATCGGCGCGCCGATGACCAGGATGTCGGCGGCCAGGAACTGCTGCATCACCTGTTCAGCGTCGGTCGCCTCGGCGGCATCGACACCGGCCAGCGAGCTGCTGCGCAGATGCGGTACCGGATTGGCGTCAAGATCGCGATAATCGACCTGCAGGCCGTCGATCTGGTTCTTGAACTGGGCGACCACGGCAGCGGTCAGCTGGCGGGACACGGAATTGTCGCCAAGCACGCTGGCGTCGAGATGCAGAAGCTTCATGGCAGTCACCTATGTTCTGGAGGGGAAGGGCGGTGTTTGCCGCCGACGGAGGGAACGATAGGTTGTTGCACGGGCAGGATAAAGGTGATTCAATGCCACGAATTGTTCTAGATATGGAACTCGGGTATGCATGACCTGAATGACCTGTACTACTTCGCCATGGTCGTTGACCACGGCGGTTTCGCTGCCGCCGAACGCGCCCTGGGCATCCCCAAATCGCGCCTGAGCCGCCGTATCAGCCAGCTTGAGACCGACCTGGGCGTGCGCCTGCTGCAGCGTTCGACGCGCCGCTTCGCCGTTACCGACGTCGGCACCAGCGTGCATCGCCATGCACAGACCATGCTGGCCGAGGCCCAGGCCGCACGCGAGGTGGTTGACCGCCTCAGCGCCGAGCCGCGCGGCGTTGTGCGCGCCAGCGTGCCCGTGTCGCTGGCGCAGATGCAGCTGCCCAAGCTGCTGCCCAAGTTCCTCGAGCAGTACCCCAAAGTCCGCCTGCAGCTGAACATCAGCAACCGCCGCGTGGACATCATCAATGAAGGCTACGACGTGGCCCTGCGCGTGCGTTCGCGCCTGGATGACGACGGCAGCCTGGTGATGCGCAGCTTCGGGCAGGTGCAGGAACTGCTGGTGGCCAGCCCGAAGTACCTGGACCGCGCCGGCCGCCCGAAGGATCCGGAGGAACTGACCCAGCACGTCACCCTCAGCATCAGCGAAGATGAAGCGCGCCAGCGCTGGGAACTGCATGGCCCGGAAGGCGAAGTGCGCCGGGTGGACCTGCAGCCGCGCGTGGCCGGCTTCGATTTCCCGCTGCTGCAGAGCATGGTGAAGGACGGTTTCGGCATCACCATGCTGCCGGAAACCGTCTGCGCCGAAGCCGTGCGCAATGGCGAACTGGAAGTGGTGTTGCCGGACTGGTCGTTGCCGCAGGGCGTGTGCCACGCCGTGTTCGCCTCGCGCCGCGGCCTGCTGCCGGCGGTGCGCGTGTTCATCGATTTCCTGGCCGAACACCTGCCGCCGCAGCTGGAGGCCTCGCGCCTGGATTGCGGTGGCGCGTGCGAGAAGGCCAAGGAGAAGATCAAGGCCAGTGCGCTGGGTGCACTGGCGGTGGATGCGGGCTGAGGCGTGCCCTTCGACGCTGACGCTGATCTTTGAACGGTAGCGCCGGGCCATGCCCGGCGTTGCCGTTTCCGGCGCCAGTTACCTGCGCCCGAACAACCGAGCCCAGAAGCCGGGCCGCGCCTGTTCCGGCGTTGTAGTCCTGGTAATGACCGGCGCCTCCAGCACGGCCATCAGCTCCGGGCTGCGTGGCTTCTTCAGGAAGCGCGCATAGTCGCGGTAGCTGGTCACCTTGTTCATGTGCAGGCGCTCGGGCATCGCTGGTTGCGCGCCGCCTTGCAAGAGTTCCCTTAATGCCTGCGGGCGGTCCAGGCGGATCGCCTCGAACAGGGCAGTACCGCCGCAGCCGGGTTCGATCTGGTTGGCCCGCTGTGGCGCATCCTTCAGAAGCGCGCGCAGCGCATCCGTGTCATCACGCTCGACGGCAGCCACCAACTGCGCCAGGGCCTCGGCTTCCTCAGGCGCCAGACTGTCGCGATAGGCCTGATCGGCGATCTCTCGCGCGTCGCGCCCCTCACCGCCTTCGATGCACAGGAAATCGGTTACCAGTGCCACCGGGATGCCGGATGTGTCCAACGCCCAGTAGCTGGGGTAGACGCCATCGCCGCAGCCACTGGTGAACACGACCAGGCCGTGCGGGGAGTCCTGGCCCCAAGGGCGGTACTCGGCGCCTTCATCCAGGCCGTCGTGGTCAATCAGCGCATCGGACCATGCTTCGTTGCCCTGATCGATCAGCGCAAGCAGCGCCTGCTGGGTATCGGTATCCATGAAACAACCGATGCCGGCGTCGACCGGGTAGCCAATGAAGCTGTCCTCATCCAGGCCGGTCAGGTCCTGCGTGGTCCAGCGCGCCATCTGCCAGTGCAGGGCCGATACCGTGAGTGCCTGGCGCGGTTTGAACCAGACCACGGCCAGCGCCGGGCGGCCGCTGTGCACGATGATTTCGACCGGATGCAGGCCCGCCGGGACGGTGTAGTCGGCCAGCGCTGGGGCCTCGGCCTGGACCAGCGGATCGCAGACCACCAGGTGCCCGCTGCTGACCGGCAGATGGCCGGCGAAGCTTCGGGTCAGGGCGACCGCGGCCAGCTGGGTGTCGTCCAGCAGGCAGGTGCGCAGGTTCGCCAGATCGAGGTGGGCCATGGCGGCTCCGGTTGCAGGTGATGCCCCACCGTGCCGGATGCGAAGGGCAGGAGCAAGGGTGGTCTTGGGCAAATGCGCTTCACGTGCGAGAATACGCCGCTGCCCGGGCAACCGGGACCCCGATTGGAGAGATGGCCGAGCGGTTTAAGGCACCGGTCTTGAAAACCGGCGAAGGGTTAAACCTTCCGTGGGTTCGAATCCCACTCTCTCCGCCAGATGATAAAACGCCCCGACAGGGGCGTTTTTGCATCCTGCAGTCTGACTCTCCGCCCGGCCTCCGGTAGCGGCGGCAATCTCCGGGCGTCAACGTTCTCACGCAGACCGGTGATAATGAACTAAGTTGCTCGTGTTCCAGGGAGGTTGCACTCCCTTAAGGTACCCGCCGTGTGTTACATCGGCCAAGCTGTTGCTGGGCTTGCCCGAGCGCGGGTCAGGCAGATCGGCCGGGGTTCCACTGACTTCAATCGGGGCGTGGATGTCACCGGCGTTCTGCTGTTGGATGGCGCGCGCTTTCTCCAATACTTCGAAGGGCCACATGATGGCGTTGAGGCGGTACTGGAGCGCATCCTGGGCGCCGAGGATCGCCGCGACGTGGAAGTGCTCGCCAACGGCAATGTCCCTCTGTGCTATTTCCCGCACCGTTCCATGCGCATCATTTCAACGTCGGCATCTGCTCTGCAACATGCCGCGACAACTGATTGGAGCGCATCTGGCCCGGATACAGTTCAGCGGCTCGCCGCGCTTGTTCCGCTTCACCGCGGCGAGCGCGGCCCATGAAGGCTGGCTCCACGCGGGCCCTTCGGCTTGTTATGGCACAACGGGTAACTCGAACACGACCGGAACGCCCCATGCGGCCCATTCCGCTCCACAAACACCCCCACCTTGCACACCGGGCAGCGCTCTTCGTTGATGGCCGCACCTGAGATCCCGGTCACCTCCACAACGCCTCCCTCCACCAGCTCATCCAGGAAGGGCGAATGCTTGCCCTGCAGGGTAAACATCGCCACGCTGCGCCGCGCACGCGTCAGCGCCACATAGAACAACCGCCGCTCTTCGCTCAGCGGGTAGGTATCCCCATCCGGCATCGCCAGTGACAGCACCGGGTCATCCGCGCGCAGGCTCGGGAATCCACGGTTCACCATGGCCGGCAGGATGACGTAGTCCGCCTCGCGCCCCTTCGATCGATGGGCGGTCAGGAACTCAACCTCCATCGTGCTGCCAAACAGCGTCTTCCAGTCCGCAGGCACTGCATTGCGATCCGCCCGATAGCGGCCCAGCACGAACACGCGAACGAGCCCGTCGCGCCCCTGCGGAACCGCCCCGGACAGCAACCGCTGATGCAGTTTGGCCAGGTACTGGCGCACACCGTCCTGCACTTCCTCGCGCCGGGTCATCTGGAAGGCCTGCAGCACCGGCCCCATCGCTGGCGTAGCCGAGCGGACCGTCTTGGCAATCTGTGCGGGATTGCGGCTGATAAAGCGGCTGGAGATATCGCACAGTTCCTGCGGGCAGCGGAAGGTCTGCTCCAGCTTCAGCACCTGGGCGTGGCCCATCCATTCACGGAAGCCGGTCATCACCGAAACATCCGCACCGGCGAAGCGATTGATCGACTGCCAGTCATCGCCCACTGCAAACAGGTGGCGACCCGGCTGGCTGACCAGGGCGCGGCAGAGGCGCGCGCGCGCGCGCGAGGCGTCCTGGAATTCGTCAGCCATTACCAGGTCGTAGGGCGATTCATAATGCCCTTGCTCCAGGATGCCAGCGGCCATGTTGAGCATGTCCTCGAAGTCGATGCCGCGCTCGTACGCCAGCGCCTCGTCCCAGGCTTGGAAGACCGGCGCGGCGATTTCCAGGAATCGCCGGTGCCGCTCCTTGAACTGGTCCTCGGGCATCTGCTGCAGGCGCGCGGCCAGATCGTCCAGCGTCAGGCAGTTGCTTTTGGCGTGGGCGATAAAGGTGCGCATCAGCCCGATCAGATCCGCATCCGGCATCGGCTTTGCGCCCTCGCTGGGCAGCTCACGGTCGGGGTTGGGGTCGAGCTCGACATCGGCGTCGCCGAGTTTCTCCGCAAGATGTTCCAACGCATGCCCGCTGCGCAGGCCGAACGAGGTTGTCTCCACCAGCGAAGTGCCGCGCGCCACGTGCTGCTGGCGCTTCCACTGCATGCCTTCAGCGTAATTGGCGAAGTGCTTCGGCGGCTGGCCGTTGGCATCCAGCGCAAAGTGCTCGTGATACAGCGCTGCGTCCGGGTAATAGAAGTCCGGCCGATACTGGCGATGGGTATCGGTGGCAGTATCAAATTCGTAACGGCGCTCGTAGTCGTACGCCACGCCGTTGTAGAACAGCCAATCGGCAATGACGCACTCTTCCAGGCTCTTCACCCGCTCGCCCTGCAGGGTGCGGATGTAGGGCGTGCCGTCGCGGTCGTAGCCATCGGCCATCATCTCCGCACCGAACGGCGGAAGATCCCGCCCGAACACCAGGCGGAACATGTCCCACTGGGTACGGAAGTGGATCGAACGATCCTTCAGGTCGTCCACCAGTTCGGCCAGCTTGTTGAAGCCAAGCGTGGCGTCGATGGCCCATTCGGGAATGTCGGGCTTGCGGCCGGTGGCCTTGCCGATGATGGCCAGGCCCAGCGCATGGAAGGTCCGGGCCTCGACCACGGTGTCGCCCATGCCGAGCCGGTCGAAGGAGCGCTGCGCGCGCTCCTCCAGTTCCCTGGCCGCATCCTTGTTGAAGGCGAGCATGACGATCCGCTCGGGCTCAACGAACCCGCGATCGATGGCATAAGCGGCCTTGGCGACCATGGTGGAGGTCTTGCCGGAGCCCGCCGAAGCGACGACCTGCACGCAGTTGTCGAAGCAGATGACCGCGCGCGCCTGTTCCTCGGTCAGCGGTTTGCTTTCGACGCGGTCCAGGAAGTCCTTGGCCAGCACCAGCTCCCGGGTCGCCATGGTGGAATTGGCGTCGGCCCATACGGCGGGCCAATCCAGCTGCCAGTCGTGCAGGGCATCCAGCGCGGCCCGGTGGCTGTGCGAATGCAGATCGTCGTGCAGGTCTTCATCAAGGAACAGCCGTTCCAGCTCGGCCGGAGACAAGGGCAGGGTGGGGCGCTCGGCCAGCAGCGTCTGCTGCTGTTCGTGGGTGATCCAGTGGCGGCCGGCGCTGCCCCTGTCAGTGAGGGCGTCGGCCACGGCCAGCCACGATTGGATCTGCTCCAGCATGTCCGCAAAGAGTGCCTTGCGCCCGCGCGTGGTGCGCGCAAAGAGCACCTGCTGGACAGCAGCCGCGAGGCGGGAAGCCTGGCCGTTGGGCAGGCCGTCCACGGACAGCGTTTTGCCGTCCTCGCTCTGCAGCGCAACCCGGGCCCAGAACAGGCCCGGAAGAACCCGCACACGCTGGTCGCCGTCCACGTGCTGCCGGTACTGCCGGCCCTCGATCAGCAGCTCGACATGCTCGCCATCCAGTCGCAGCCGCCAGTTCGGCGAACGGGTCACACGCTGGCCCCAGCCGGAGGGGCGCCATTCCATAGACATCCAGATACTGCCTTGCGTACGTCACTGGGCGTAAAGCGCCCTTACAGCTCCATGATAAGGGGGCTTGGTGCCGTGCGCAGAGCTTCTGGGTAAGGCAGGCCCGCAGCCAGCGATGGCGTTGCACCACCGCTGGCCCGATCGCCGTCAGGCGTTCACATCCACCACGATCCGCCCGCGCACCTTGCCCGGGATGATCTGCTCGTACACATCCAATACTTCGGCCAGGCCGATCAGCTGCACCGTGCTTTCCAGCTTCTGCGGGTCCAGGTCGGTGGCGAGGCGATCCCATGCACGCTGGCGTACGTTCTGCGGGGCATTCACCGAATCGACGCCGGCCAGGGTCACGTTGCGCAGGATGAAGGGCAGCACCGAGCCGTGCAGCGCATCGCTCTGCGCCAGGCCGCAGGCGGCCACGGCGCCGCGGTACTTGGTCTCGGCAAGCGCGTTGACCAGGGTCGGGCCGCCGGCCACGTCCACCACGCCGGCCCAGCGCTCGGCGCTGATCGGCTTCTTGCGCGGCTCGGAAAGCTCCGCGCGGTCGATGATCTCCGCCGCGCCCAGGCTGTGCAGGTATTCTGCATGTTCGGGGCGGCCGGTAGCGGCCACCACGCGGTAGCCCAGCTTGGACAGAATGGCTACGGCAATCGAGCCCACGCCGCCGTTGGCGCCGGTTACCAGCACATCGCCTTTTTCCGGGGTCACGCCCGCGTCTTCCAGTGCCAGCACGCACAGCATGGCGGTATAGCCGGCGGTGCCGATGGCCATGGCATCGCGGGTGGTCAGGTTGCCGGGAATCTTGTTCAGCCACTCACCGCGCACGCGGGCGCGCTGGGCCAGGCCGCCGTGGTGGCCCATGCTCAGGTCCCAGCCATTGAGCACCACGCAATCACCGGCTTTGAAACCGGCATTGCTGGATTCCAGCACCACGCCGGACAGGTCGATGCCGGGAATGAGCGGAAACTTCTGGATGACCGGGCGCTCGTTGGTCAGCGCCAGCGCATCCTTGTAATTGAGGGTCGAATAATCAACCTGCACCAGGACATCGCCATCCATCAGGTCGGCCTCGTCAAAATCCACCAGTTCGGTGGAAACACGGTCGTTCGTCTTGCTGGAAAGCAGTGCCTTGAACTTCATGGTGGGGCCTCACGTTCAGTGGATGGGGCCATGCTAGGCTCGCACCGTTATTGCGACAAGAACGATGGTTTTTCGTAGGTACTATGGTTTTCCGGAGTATGTATGCGTAGCAAGCGTTGGGACGGCAAGAGCGGCTGCGCCGTGGAGGTAACGCTGTCGGTGATGGGTGGGGTGTGGAAGCCGGTCATCCTGTTCCACCTGATCAAAAGCAAACGCCGGTTCATGGAACTCACACGGCGGGTGCCCAATGCCACCCAATCCATGCTGACCAGCCAACTGCGTGAGCTGGAAGCCGATGGCGTGGTGATCCGCCATGTCTACCCGGAAGTGCCGCCGAAGGTGGAGTACGAGCTTTCTGAGTTCGGACGCACGCTGGTGCCGGTGCTGCTGGCCATGCGCGAGTGGGGCGAAACCTATCGCGGTTACCAGAGCACGCTTGAGGACAGCTGAGGGCGGAGGTGTGTCGCATCTGCCACATCGGCGAGGAGCGGAATGACGGTTGCATGGATGACGCCTGCAGGCCGGGAGCGCCATTCGATGGGCAATTCGCCACTGCATGACGCAAGCGCCTCAATTACAGCGAAGTAGGGAGTTTTCCTGCTTTTCAACCGCCGAACAGTACGCCAATCATCGCCTCGCCAAGGCACTCGCCCTGGCCGGGATTGGCGTCCCGAACTTACGTAGTACACGGCGTCGGGCTTGCAGCTGAAACTGCAGTCACGACAATGCACCCTCTGCCAGTTCATGGCGGACGGTGCGTGGGGGTCCTCGGGCCCGCCGGCTTTCGTACTACGTATCCGGCACGCCAACCCGCACCGTCCGCCACCTTGCATCTGCAGGTGGCCGCACCGTGAGGTTGCCGCCATGTCTGACCGTCTTCCCGACTATCCCCGCCTGCACGCGCTGCTCGGCGCAGCCCTGCGCGATCTTCCCAATGCCGTAGCCGAAACGCTTGAGGATGCCCTCTGCGAATCCGCTGAAGGTGCGCCATCATCCGCGTTCTTTGCACACCTCAAAGCCCACGGAAAAAACCTGCGTGCCGATGGCGAGGCGTGGACCGAAACCTGCCTCAGCCCCGGCCGGGCATTCGACCTGGCTCTGGCCACCCGCAGCGCTTCAGGCATCACCGCGTTGACCGCCGTGCTGCACGCTGCGCACGTGGCGCGGGAAAGCGATGACACCGCATGCTGCCCCTCCGCGGTGGTGATTGAAGGGCTGTTCAATGCCTGCCAGATGCTGTCGCTGCAGGTGGAGCGCAGCCTGGTGCCCTGAAGGTTGGGACGCCGTTCCTGTCTCGTTGACACCCGGTTCCCTATAGTGGCCCCGGAACCCTGCTATGGAATGGCCATTCACGTGATGTCCCCCGGCCGCTGCTTGGCACTGGCACTTGCTGTCGCAGCAAGTGCCAGTGCATGCGCACGTCCGCCGTCCAACGAACACGAAAGGAATCCTGCCATGTCGGGCGCAACCCAGACCGGCCGTACCCTCAATGGGCATACCTACACCGACGCGCCAGTGGATGTGAAACTCGGTCCGACGACGTTCCGGTTTCCCGCTAATTATCTGGACAGCCAGATCGCGCCCTGGCCGGGCGAGGGCGTTACCCTGGTGATTGAATGGCCGGATATGAAGCCGACGGCGCCAGGTGCGCGGGCCGATCCCCGGACCAATGATTTCCGTAAGGAGATTTCGGTCAGGATCAACTACGTTGACCGTGTTCCGGTTGAGGGGTTGCTGGAACGCTATGCGTCCAATGAATTGATTACCGAGGCCGGTTCGTTGGAACGGGAAGACCCCCGGGAGCGGCTCGATCTGCGCACGGCGCTGCCGGAGATGCTGGGGCTGACGCCCTATGCCATTGATGAGGCCAGGATGGTTCAGTATGCCAAGCTTTACCAGGAACGCAGCGGAGCCCCCCCCGTTCGCAATCCAGCCTTTGAGAAAGACTGGTACGCCGCGCGGCAGGCTGATGGTCGAATTACGAGCTTCATCAAGTGTGATGCGAAGGCGCATTTCGCTGATGGCGTGCGCCTGGTGGGCGGCAGCGTGGTTCAGGAGCCGGGTGTACGCGCTGCGAGCTGCGTCCACTATTTCGTCGATCTGGACGACAAATTGTCTGTCAGATTGGATTACAAGCGGGTGTTTCTGAAGGATTGGAAGCGTATGGAAGACGCTGTCAGAAGCGTGCTTTCGAGCGCGCGATCCAATTGATCCAAGGAATGGAAGGAGTCTGGTATGAGTGGGTTGACCGAGCATGACCTGAGGATCCTGCGCAATTACGCAAAGGACGGTAACCGCGAGCTCTATTGGAATTATCTCTCGCAGCTACCGGGGGCAGACGGTTACGGGACGCTGGCACTGGGTGTGGTACGCAATGACAGTCTTCCGGGCAGGGTGGCCAACAGCTATGCGCAGAGCTACGCGAGCACGCAGCATGATGAGGGCTCCCGCTTTCCCAACACCCGCCTGAGCGAGCGCCAATGGGAGGCATTCGGCAGGACCCTGCTGGAAAAAAATCTGGAGCTCCGCCAGGAAAGGATGGAGGACCACCGTCCGGATCTGGCCCTGAACCTGCCTGGCGCCGATGTGATGCTGGCACACGATCGTTCCTTCAATGATCACGGCTTGGACCCCAACTGCTGGACCCCGCGCGTGCTGCTGCAGGCTGCGCTTGCCAAGGAAGGTCCGCAGAAGATGGAGCAGATCTGGACCAGCATGCTTAACAACGACTACCGAGGCATGACGCGCGCCTGGGACACCAGTACCGATGCCCTAACGCAGATGGGAAGTGGAAGGGCGGTCGCTATGTGCTCACGTTGACGGCGCATGAAGCCGTCCAAGCCCTTGAAGGTCGCTCGTCGGTCGACCCAAACGTGATCGGCGGCAACAGCCACTACGCCATGTACTTCGAGGGGGAGAAGAAGTGGACCAGTGTCAGCGCCGGTGGTGGCCATGTGACGATGAGCGAGATCACCGATCCCGCACGCATTGCTGAACTCAATGATGCGCGCGAGGTGCGTCTGGAGCGCCAGCAGAAGGCCACCCAGTTCCATCCAGACGATACGTTCCGCACGATCACCCGCAGCCCGTTCACGGCGTCGGTCGACGATCTCCCGGACCCCCGCCTCGCCCCGACCCGGTTGGCCGATATCGGCCCGGGCCATGCCGAATACGGTCTGCTGCAGCAGGTCAGGCAGGGCGTGGCGGTTCTGGATGCGCAGGCAGGGCGCACGCGTGATGAAAGCAGCGAGCGCCTGACCGCCAGCGTGATGGCGCTGGCGCGCCGGCACAACCTGGAGCGGGCCGACCACGTGATGTTGAGCGCGCAGACGAGCGACAACCCTGCCGGCCGCAACGTCTTTGTGGTGCAGGGCGAGCCAAACGATCCCGCGCATCTGCGCGCGTCGATGCCGACGGATCTCGCGGTGCAGACACCGGTCGAGCAGTCGCTGCAGCGCCTGCAGGTGGCCAGCGTGGACCGCGAGCAGAGCCAGGTGCAGCGCCAGCAGCAGGAGATGGACCTGCAGACACGGGACAACCCATCCATGCGGATGGGCTAGGCGCCATGACGACGTAACCGAAGGCTCACGCCGCCTTTGCAACTCCGCGTGCGGCCATTGCTAAGTTCGCTTGCAACCCATTCAAGGAATTCAGCAATGACCCGGAAGTCCCCGCGTGTCCTGCTCGGCCTCTGCCTGGCCCCGGCGCTGGCCTTCGCCCAATCCGACCGCCAGGTGGCGGAAGACATGGTCACT
Organism: Stenotrophomonas sp. SPM; assembly: GCF_003105135.1. Classification (NCBI taxonomy): domain Bacteria; kingdom Pseudomonadati; phylum Pseudomonadota; class Gammaproteobacteria; order Lysobacterales; family Lysobacteraceae; genus Stenotrophomonas; species Stenotrophomonas sp. SPM. Next base: position 30,028 of record NZ_QETL01000004.1, read on the forward strand.
CGTGCCGCCAACGTGTGCCCCGGGCACAGCACCGAGCGCACCGCGCCTACGGTGAATAAGGTGCCCGTGGGCGCGTTGCGGGTGATGCTCGACCGCGGCCTGGTGATGTGCCCGGATCGCCGGCTGGATGCTTCGGCGCCGGCGGTGTTCTATGGGCGTGTGGGTGTGTTCGGGTGGAACCCGGAAGTGCCCGAGGCTGCGACGGTTGCCGTGGCGAAGATCGACCAGATGACCCGCAAGGATGAGTACCCGGTGGAGACGCTGGTGTGGGATGCGAAGGGCATGGCGTTGACCCAGCAGACCGTGCCGGCGTTCGAACCGCGGCCGGGTGCGGCGGTGTTGTACAAGGTGCGCTGATTCATCAGCGTTCTAGCGCCGGTAGATGCTCACCTTGGTGGGCGCTTCTGGTCGCACGCGCTGTGACAGAATCGTGCCCACCAAGGTGGGCACCTACCAGGCGATGCGACTACCGCTGATGCTGCCCCGATTCGCTGATGGCCTGGGCCAGCTGTTTCAGCGTGTAGGGTTTGCGCAGCAGGGTAAAGCCATGCCCTGGGTCGCGCGCCAGCAGCTCGCTGTAACCGCTGGTGAGGATGACGGGCAGCCAGGGGAACCGCTCCCGGATCGTGCGCGCCAGGTCCAGGCCATTCACCCCCGGCATCACCACGTCGGTGAACACCACCTGGAAGCGATGGGCATCGCGTTCCAGCTCGGCCAGTGCGTCAGCGGCATTGCGTGCCAGCACCACCTGGTAATCGAGTTCACGCAGGGCGGCCACGGCGAACTCGGCCACGTCGATGTTGTCCTCGACCACCAGCACGCACAATCCGTGGCCATGCACCAGCCCGTCGTGCTGCACGGGCCGCGGCGCGCTCTCGCTGCCCTGGCTCAGTGGCAGGTACAGGGTGAACCGTGTTCCGGTGCCGGGCTGGCTGTGCACATCCACTTCGCCTTCGGATTGCTTGACGAAGCCGAACACCTGGCTGAGGCCCAGCCCCGTTCCCGCACCGACGTCCTTGGTGGTGAAGAAGGGCTCGAAGATGTGGTCGAGCACCGCAGGTTCGATGCCGGTGCCAGTGTCACTGACGCTGATGGCGGCGAAGTCGCCCTTCATCGGCGCGGCAAAACGGACGGAGGGCACCGCAGTCACCCGCTGTACGTCGATGGTGACGTTGCCATGGCCGGTGATGGCATCGCGGGCATTGACCACGATGTTGATGAGTGCCGTATCCAGCTGGCTACGGTCCAGCAGCACCTGCAGCGGGGTGTCGGGCAGGGTGATGGCGACCGAGACGCGGGCGCCAGCCACGGTCGTGATGATATCCGCCAGCGCGTGCACACTCTCGCGCAGGTCGAACACTTCCGGTGACAGGCTCTGCCGGCGGGAGAAGGCCAGCAGCTGGGAGGTCAACCGCGTTGCACGCTCTGCAGCGGTGACGATGGAGTGCACATACCTGCCGCGCGGATCCTCGGGCTGCGCGGTGTGCAGCAGCATGTCCGCCGAGCCGGTGATGACCTGCAGCAGGTTGTTGAAGTCATGTGCCACCCCGCCGGTGAGCTGGCCGATGGCCTCCAGCTTCTGCGCCTGGCGCAATTGCTCACGCGCGCGCACCAGCTCAAGGTGGGCTTCGCGCGCTTCCTGGGTAATGGCCGCCACCTGGCGGCTGTGCAGGGTACGCTCGATCACCCGTTCGGTCTGTTCGCTCACCACGCACAGCAGCCCGGCAACCTCGCCATCGGCCATCCGCAACGGCGAATAGGAGAACGTCCAGAAGGTCTCCTTCATGGCGCCGTCGCGATCCATCACCAGTGGCAGGTTCTGGAAACTGCGGCTGGTGCCGGCAAAGGCATCGGCAATGGCGTGCCGCACGTCTTCCCAGACATCAGCCCAGACCTGCCGCAGGCCGCTGCCCATGGCGCCGTGCAGCTTGCCGCCCAGCATCGGCAAGTACGCATCGTTGAAGAAGAACGTCATCTCCTCCACGCCCCACGCGATCCAGAGCGGCTCCGGCGAGTCGAGGATCATGGACAGCACGGTGCGCAGTTCGACCGGTGCGGCGGCAGCGGCCGGCGAGCGCGCCCAGTCACTGTCCTGCAGCAACCGGTACGCGAGCTGCCCGGGCTCAGACGCCGGGAGGGGGAAGGAAGACATGGCCGCTCTGGGCAGGAAGGTGCAACAGGGTAGCGGGTCGGGCGTGTAGCCGCTCTGCACGCGATACGCCGGCCTCAGAGACGCACGGTCAGCACGGTCCCTTCGTCGCTGGAACTGGTCACGGTGAGCATGCCGCCATGGGCCTTGGCAATCTGCGCGGCGATGTACAGGCCCAGCCCAAGGCCGGAATCCAACCGCCTTTCCTGCGGCCGCGCAAAGGGTTCGAACAGGTGGCCCATCTGCGCCGCCGGGATCACGCCTTGGTTGGCCACGCTGATTTCGATGCCCGCGCCCACGCTGCGGCCCTTGACGTGTATCGGTTGTCCGGGGGTGCCGTGGATGGCGGCGTTGATGACCAGGTTTGCCAGCAGCTGGCACAGCCGTGCGGCGTCGCAGACGAAGGTGACGGGCAGTTGCAGGTCAACCTCGCAATTGCGGCCATGAAAGGGGCGCATGGCCTCGCGGCAGGCCATCGCGAGCACGCCGGACAGGTCCGACCAAGGCTCCAGCTTCAGCGCGATGCCGGTGCCCAGGCGGCCCCGTGCGAAATCCAGGGTGACATCGATCAACTCGGCGATGCGATCGGCACTGTCGTTGATGTGGCCCAGTACCTTCTGCTGCGAATCGGTCAATGCCCCCAGGCCCAGCAGATCGACGCCGGCGCGGATGGCCTGCACCGGGTTGCGCAGGTCGTGCGCCAGCACGCCGATGAACTCCTCGCGCTGCTTGGCGACGCGCTGCAGCTCGGCATTGGATTGTTCGTACTCGGCCAGCTGCCGGCCAACCATATCGCCCTGTTCCTTCAGGCCGTCGATGGTGCGGCTGTCGGCATCGTGGCTGCGCAACGCGTCGATCTGTGCGGCCACCAGCGTCGCCACGTCGTTCATCGACTGCACCTGTTGCTCGTCGACCGGCTTCGGCTCGGGATCCAGTGTGCACAGGGTGCCGAAGAGGGAGCCATCGGCCAGCAGCACCGGCACCGAGATGTAGCTGCGGAAGCCGTACATGCCCGGAATCGGGCTGTCGATGAACAACGGATGGGCAAGCGCATCGCCGAACCAGACCGGAGCCCGCGAAGACCTCACGTCCTTGCAGAAGGTGCGGTTGATATCGAGGATCATGCCGCTGGAAATACCCAGGCCCGCGCTGTCGATGCTCTGGATCGAACGCCAGGTGCTTTCGGTGACTTCCCCGACCAGGGCAACGCGCATGCCGGTGATCCTGCATGCCAGGTCCAGCGAGGGCCGGAAGTCGATTCGGGTGGGCATGGCAGCTGTTCCGGGCAGCACGGTGGGCCATACAAGTATAGCGAGCGCTACCGCCGTAGAGTCGAGCAGCGGCAGTTGAGCAAGCTCGACTCTACGGGGCGGGAAGAACCGCTCCGAATCGTTCGCTGAATGCTTCAGCCGTCATCGGCCGGGCCAACGCGAATCCTTGGATTTCATCGCAGCCCAACGCCTGCAGCCGGGCCACCTGTTCGGCCGTCTCGGCACCTTCGGCCACGGCGCTGTAGCCCAGGCGCTGCGCCAGGCCGATGATGGCCTCGGCCTTCAATGCCGCCCGCGGGTCCTGGCAGAGGCGGTCGATCACCGTCTTGTCCAGTTTCAGCGTGCTGATCGGCAGCTCGGACAGGTAGCCGAAATTGCTGTAGCCGCTGCCAAAATCGTCGACGGCGATGCGCAGCCCGGCCGCGGCCATCTGCCGCAGCTGTTGGCCGGCGGGGGAATCCACGCGCAGCCACTGGCTCTCGGTTATCTCCACTTCGACATCCCCACACGACAGGCCCTTCTGCTCGATTGCACGGATCAGGCGCAGCGCGGCATCGTCCTCGGCCATGTCGCGGGCCGAGTAGTTGATAGACAGCAGCAGGCTGATGCCTGCCTTTCGCCAGGCCACCAGCTGGTCCAGTGCGTTGTCGGTCACCCAGCGGGTGATGCCCTGCATGACCGCCGTACGTTCGAATACCGGGATGAACTCGGCCGGGCTGACTGCCCCCAGTTGCGGATGGTTCCAGCGGATCAGTACTTCGGCGGCCACCGGCAAAAGATCCGATGCGCGGAAGCGGGGCTGGTAGACCAGGTGGAACTGCTGTTCCTGCAGGGCCACCCGTGCGTCGGTGGCCAGCCTATAGCCCCGCCGCGTGCGCGCATCGCGGGTCTCGGAATACCAGCGGAATGGCGAACGACTGTTGATGGCGGCATTCAGGCCGACCAGCATGCGGCGGATGATTTCGTCTGCATTGTGCTGGCCCAGCGTGACGCCACAGATGCCCGCGTGGAACGAAGGGGCCATCGGCACCTGCGCGGCCATCATCGGTCGGGTCACGCGTTCCTGCAGTTCAGCAACCAGGTCTTCGACGGCCTTCGACGATGACAGCTCCACCACGAAGGCAAACCGTGCGACCCCTACGTGATAGACCTCGGCCATGCCGTCCAGGGCAACGCGCAGGCGCACGCCGATACGCCGGATCAACGTTTCCAGCGGCGCCATGCCCAGCACCTGCCCGGCCTCGGTGGAGGTCGTTGCGTCGAAGACATCGATCAGCACTGCGTGCAGGAAGGTGTCCGGCTCGCGCTTGGCCTTGGCGGCCAGGTCCAGGGCGAACTGGTGCCGGTCGGGCAGGCCGCTGACGGGGTCGCGGCGGCCAGTCAGGGCGCGCAGCTCCAGTTCGTTCATGGCTGCGCTGGCCAGGGTCTGCAGCTGCCGCCGCTCCGCTTCGGAGAACTGCCGGGGGGCGTCGTCCATGATGCAGAACGCACCGATGGCCACGCCGTTGCGCGCCACCAGCGGCGTGCCTGCATAGAAGCGAAGCCTGGTCTCGCCTGTCACCAGCGGGTTGCTGGCATGCCGTGGGTGCTTGCGCAGGTCATCGATGACCAGCGTTTCCGGGGCGCCGATGGCCGAGGCGCAGATCGAATCACGGATATGTGTTTGTGCGATCTGCAGGCCCCTGCGCGAGACCAGTCGCTGCCGGTCGACGTCCAGCAGCGAAACGAATGCGACGGGCACCTTGAAGGCGTGAGTGGCCAGCTCGGTGAGGCTGTCCAGGGCTGCACCGGAAACCTCGTCCAGGGCGTTGAGGCCGGCCAGGGTGGACATACGTTCTTGTTCGGGGGAGGGCATCAGGACCACATCGAAACGTACAGAGGGACTGCACAGGCTTGACGGCGACAGCGCAACCACAATGTCGCGCCGCCGCGGTCGGGGGAAGGGGCGCAGGCCGTGGCCTACTGAATGCTTCAGGCCTGCACTTTGAGGGTAGGGCGAGGCAGATGCGGGCAGTGTGAGTGCCCGCAATACCCCATGAGGTCAGGCGGCGCGCTTCAGCGCAGCGCCAGCCTGTGCAGATACCCGGAACACGGCACAGGCCCGGTCCAGATCTGCCGCCTGCCCAGCCATCGCACGCGCCGCGGCGCTGGCTTCCTCGACCAGTGCGGCATTCTGCTGGGTGGCCTCGTCCATCTGCGAGATGGTCTGGTTGACCTGCTCGATGCCGGCCGCCTGCTCGGCGCTGGCTTGGGCGATCTGCTGCACCAGGTGTCCGGTCAGGCCCGCGGCACCGGTCAACTGTGCGATGGCGGCCTCGGTCTGGCGGGCGATACCGATACCGGCCTCGACCCTGTCGGTGGAATCTTCGATCAATGCCTTGATGTCCTTGGCCGAAGCCGCCGCACGCTGCGCCAAGCTGCGCACTTCGCTGGCCACCACCGCGAATCCGCGCCCCTGCTCGCCTGCACGGGCTGCTTCGACCGCGGCATTGAGGGCGAGAATGTTGGTCTGGAACGCGATGCCGTCAATCAGGCTGATCATCTCGCCGATCCGCAGCGACGAGGCATTGATCTGTCCATCACGCGAACCACGTCCTGTACCGCCTGGGCGGTCTGCTGCAGGGCTTCGCCGGCGCTGCGCGAGGCTGCATGGGCCTGCTGTGCGTGTTCGGCATTCTGGCGCACAGTGGAGGTCAGTTCCTCCATGGAGGCTGCGGTCTCTTCCAGGTTGGCGGCCTGGCTTTCGGTGCGCCGCGACAGGTCGGTGTTGCCGGCGGCAATTTCATCGGATGCGCTGGCGATTGAACCGGAGGCTTCCTGGATGCGGCGGATGATGCCCCCCAGATTCTCCGCCGTGCGGTTGGTGTCGCGCTGCATGGTGGCGAACACGCCCTGGAAGTCGCCCTTGATGCGGCGGGTCAGGTCGCCCTCGGCCATCGCACCCAATACTTTGGACAGCGCGCCGAGGCTGCCATCGGCGGTGGCCATCAGGCGGTTGAGGTCTTCGATCATGCGGCGGAAATCGTGACGGTAGGCCGTGGCATCGCCACGCACGCTGAAATCGCCGGCCGCAGCCGCCGACGCCAGGCGCTGGATGTCCTGGTTGATTGCATGCAGGCTGGCCTTGGCGGCATCCATCGATTCATGCAGGATCGCGCGGCTGCCCGGCAGGCGCCGTGCGTCGCGGCTCAGGTCACCCTGCGCGTACTGGTTCAACACGTCGATGGCATCGACGATTGCATCCAGATGCTCGAACACCATCGTGTTCATGCCTTGCGCCAGTTCGCCGTAGACACCAGGGAAATCCACCGGCATGCGGTGGCTGATGTCCTCGCCGGCATGCTTGCCGATCATCAGCTGGGTCTGCTGCGAGAAGCGCTGCAGCAGGCCGATCATGCCGTCGGTGGCGCGCAGCATCTGGCCCACTTCATCGGGACTGTCGTCCTGGTGGCGGACGCTGAGGTCGCCACGGGTGACCGCATTGATCGACGCCTGCACCTGGGCCAGCGGGCGGGTCAGGCTGCGCGAGATCAGCCACGCCGCGATGATGCCCAGGCCCAGGCTGAGGACGCCGAACAGGCTGAGCAGCCCGGTGGTGCGTGCGGCCAAGGCCTGCATTTCCGTGGCGGCTTCTTCCACCAACTTCTGCTGCAGATCGGCGAACTCCGCAAGGGCAGCGTTCCAGTCGGCAGCCGCGGGGCCGGCGCGGGTCAGCAACTGCGTGCTGGCGGCATCGAAATCGCCCGCCTGCATCGCGGCGTCCAGGTCGCGGGTGAGGGCCAGCGTGGCCTGCTGCTTCTGTGCGACCTTGATGCGCATGGTTTCGGCCAGCGGGCTGGTGGCCGGGCGTTCGGTGAAGTGGGCCCAGATCTGGTCATATCGCGCGGACATCGCGTGCGCCTTCGCAAGATCTGCTTCCAGGCCCTGGCCGCGCTTGATCAGCATGTCGCGGCGCAGGAGCAGCAGCTCCTTGTTGATGATGAGCATGTCGTACAGCTCGCCCATGCGGGTCACGCGCACGTTCACCGCGTTGTCGAACTGTTGGCGCTGCTGATGGTTGCTGTGCAGGGCGATCGCAAGAATGGTGGCGATCAGCAGGAGCAGGATGGAAAAACCCGCAGTGAGGCGGGTGCCAACCTTGAAGCAGCGCAGCGTGTTCATTTTGTGAAATCCGGTAGTCGTTGTAGGCCCGACTGCCGGGCGTGTCTGCACAGGAGAGAGTCCCGGCAAGCAGTACAGCGGTAGCGGCGGCGCAGCCTGAAGCTTTAGCGCCGCGGTTTGGATTTTTTTGGAAGCGCCTGCGGATCAGGCAATGCAGAGCACGAACACCGCCGACAGCGCGAGCATCAGCACGAACACGCGCCGGCTCAGGGCCAGGCACGCAAGGCCTGCCGCCAATGCCCAGGCGCCCAGCAGGACGCAGGCCAGCAGCCACAGGCCCATGCCCATCAGCGAGCCGGACACCACGCCGGACATCGCCAGTGCTTTGAACAGGCCAATGCCCAGTACGCTGCCGAGCATCCCCGCCTGCAGGGCGATGGCATCATGACGGGCAGGGGCAGGGCGGTGATGCATGGGCTGCACTGTGCAGCAAGCCACATCCACGCCATGTGTTTTTAAATGGGTCCGACCCCGGGCCCATCACTTACGCATGGTCATCCAGCGCATCGCCATCCCAGTCGGGCAGCGCGTCGTCAGCACCCAGAGCGTCGGGGTCCACCGGCTCCAGCAGCGTGTAGTCATCCCGTCGCGGGTCGCGGATACCCAGGCCCACATAGGCAGCCTCCAGCGCCGCGGTATGCGCGTGCCGTCGCAGCTGCGCCGGCGTGGTCAGCTCTCCCCTCAGCCATGCCGCTGCGACCGCGGGCTCCACAAAGACCGGCCCGTCGGTAGACAGCGGGGCCGGGATAGCCGGGTTGCCGTCAGTCAGGATCGAGAACGTGTCGCGCATGTCGCCGGCCTCGTCCTGCCAGTGCTCCCACAGGCCTGCTGCCATCAACGCCAACCCATCCTGACGCTGGACGAACATCGGCCACGGTGGTCGTCGCTGCCGGTCCCATTTGAAATAGCCCGTCATCGGCACGATGCAGCGCCGCTTGCTCCACGCATCTGCAAAGATGCGGCTGCGCGGGGCGCGTTCCAGCCGGGCGGTCACCGTGGTGTAGGGCGTGGAAGGTTGCTTCGACCAGCGCGGCACCAGGCCCCACTGCATCTCCGCAACCACCGTCGTGGTCTTCGTATCGGCGGCGCCGGCCGCCCAGACCCAGGCGTGGCCGTCCTTGCCGATGTTGTAGCGCGCATCCGCCGTTGCCAGTGCTGCCGACACGTCGCCGGGCAGGGCAGGGGCAAAGCTGTCCACATCCACAAAGGCCTGCACGAAACGCCGCATGCCCGCTCCGTCGTCGGCTCAGCGTGGCGACTGGGCTTGCAACGCGTCGCGTCCGCGCGGGGTCAGGTCGATGTCACCGTCTTCTGCCTGCACGGCAAGGCCTGCGTTGACCGCCCAGCTGGCGGCGTCACTGTCCACCTGCCCCGCATCGGCAATGGCCTGCAGGATCTGACGCTGTGGCCCGGTCAGGGACGTGTTCATGTTCATACGCCCAGCACGCGCGGCAGCTTCCAGTCCGCAACCCGTGCATTGCTTACCGCTTGGTGGCATCCGCAGTCATCACAGCGGAACAGCGTGCCGCCAGGCAGGTGCAACAGATTGCCGTCCGTAGACGAGGTCGTAGCGTCGCAGTGGTTGCAGGTAACGGTCAGCGAAGTGATGCGTTCCACCCCGCCGGCCATGTTGAAGACGGCCTCGAAGGCGCGAATGGCGAAATGACCGGTGTCCGACATGGGGAAAGGGGTGCCAAGGGAGAAGGTGTATTCATCGTCACACTTTCCCCTGTGATGACCCTGTCAGTCCGATGCGGTGGCGAGGTCAAATCCAGTCACGTGGCCACAGCCCCTGCCGGCGGCAAGGGCTGCGTGCAGGACCTCAGGCGGCCTTGCGGCGGCGGTCGACCAGCATCGACACGCCCCACAGCAGCAGGCCACCGATGGCGGTGGCGGCGCCGACATAACCGGTGGTGGCCGGGCTGAAGCCGGCGCTGATGGCCATGCCGCCCAGCCACGGGCCCAGCGCGTTGGCGGTATTGAACGCCGCGTGGTTGGAGGCGGCGGCCAGCGTCTGCGCCTCGCCGGCCACGTCCATCAGGCGGGTCTGCAGCACGGCGGCCAGCGCACCCATGGTGCCCACGGTGATGATCATCGGACCGATGGTCCACACCAACTGCGCGGCCAGCGGGTACAGCAGCAGCATCACGATGGACCACACCAGCACGATGGCGGCGGCGTTGAAGTGGAACTTGTCCACCAGCCAGCCACCGGCGATGTTGCCGATGATCGCGCCGATGCCGAACACGCCCACGGCCAGCGGCATCCACGACTCGGCCACGCCGGTCACCTGCACCAGGGTCGGCGCGAGGTAGGTGAACACGCAGAACATGCCGGCAAAGCCGACCGCGCCGATGCCCAGCGCCAGCCACACCTGGGTGGTGTTGAACGCGCGCAGCTCACGCATCGGCGAGGTACGCACCTCGTCCGGGTCGGGCAGCAGGAAGCGGGCGATCATCACCACCGTGGCGATGGCCAGCACGCTGACCAGGGCGAAGGCCGTGCGCCAGCTCAACTGCTGGCCCAGCCAGGTGGTCAGCGGGTTGCCGATCAGGATCGCAATGGACAGGCCGAGCAGCACCCGCGACATCGCCTGGCCACGCTGGCCGGCCGGGCTGATGGCCGCGGCCACCAGCATCGCCACGCCGAAGTAAGCGCCATGCGGCAGGCCGGCGACGAAGCGCGCGATCAGCATGGTGCCGTAATTCGGGGCCAGGGCGCTGGCCAGGTTGCCCACCGCGTAGAAGCCCATCAGCGCCAGCAGCAGCTTGCGGCGCGGGAACGAGGCACCGATGAAGGCGAGGATCGGCGCACCGACTACCACGCCGATGGCGTAGGCACTGATCAGGTGGCCGACCTGGGTCTCGCTGATCGACAGGCCGCGGCTGATCTCCAGCATCAGGCCCATGCTGGCGAATTCACTGGTGCCGATGGCAAAGCCACCCAGCGACAGGGCAAGGATGATCCAGGTGCGCTGACGCGGCGTCAGCCGCGCGGCCAGGGGGGAATTAGGGCTCATGCGGGGGCGGGCAGGGCGGGGGAAGCCGCCCATTGTACTGCTGCACCGCAGCAGCGGCACCCGCGCAGGGGTAAATCAGTGTTCGATGGATGGAGCGGGCGGCCCGGGCACGGAGGCAAGCTGGGCCAGCGCATGACGGTATTTCACGCGCAGACGCTCGGCGGTGGTGGCGTCCAAGGCGGCCAGCCGGCCTTCATCGGCGTTGTCGGCGAAATCGGCCAGCTTCACCTTCAGCGCCAGCGGGTCGGCGGCAATGCGCGCGTGAGTGGTCGGCGTCGGGTGTGCTGTTGCGGCTCAGCAGCTGGACCGCGTGCCGTACTGCTGGCGGAAATGCCTGCACCTGCGCGGCAAATCCGGGGCAGTCCTCCACCATATCGTGCAGCCACGCCACCACCTCGGCATCGGCGTCGCCGCAGACGCGGGCGGCTACCCGGCCCACATGGCCGATGTAGGGCTGGCCGGCCTTGTCCATCTGCCCGGCGTGGGCTTCGGTGGCCAGTGCGCGGGCGCCTGCGATCCAATCCATGACAGTCTCGGGTGCAGGGATGTGTATTGTCGTCTGCGTCGCCTGCATGCCGCCACTACGGCAGGGGCGGCATCATCGCCTGACGCGGGCACGAGATGTGAACGCCATCACGGAGAAGCATGCATGCAGGAGTACACGCATCAACTCGAGCTGCGCGGCCGCTATCGGCTGGTAGCGGTGACCCACGCGCCGGTGTACGCTCCCGGCGATGTGATCGGTCACGCGGTCATCGTCGATGACGGGGAGCGTCTGACCGATCTGATGTCGCTGGCCGAAGCGCGCCGGTACCTGGAGGTGCTGGAGCGTGAAGAGGGCATCGAGCCCGGGCTGGAGAATGAAACCAACCTGCGGAAACGCGCGTCGCAACGACGCCGCCGCTAGGCCGTCGCGCCTCAGTGCGCATCATGGAGGATTCGGGTGTTGCCCAGTAATAAGTTCCTGACCATCGCCATCGCTACGGTGGTCGCCCTGCTGCTTGGTTTCGCGTTGTCCGGCTACCTGACGCTGTTGCTGCTTGGCCTGGACACCAAGCTGTTCACCTGGAATACCTACTACCAGTACTACAACGCACTGGGCCAGCCACAGGTCGCCCCGTTCGTGGGCAAGATCAGGTGGGCCGGCTACCTGGGCTTCGGCCTGCCGCTGCTGATCGTGCTGGTGGGCAGCCTGGTGTGGCTGCTGAAGAAGGAAAAGAAGTCGCTGCATGGCGACGCGCGCTTTGCCACCGGTGCCGACCTGGCCAAGCACGGCCTGTACAAGAAGTCAGACCAGAGCATCGTGGTCGGCAGCCATGGCGGCAAGCTGGTGCGCCTGGACGGCCAGCAGTTCGTGATCCTCGCCGCGCCGACCCGCTCGGGCAAGGGCGTGGGCGTGGTCATCCCGAACCTGCTCGAGTACGGCGAGTCGCTGGTGGTGCTGGACATCAAGCAGGAGAACTTCGACCTGACCAGCGGCTGGCGCGCCAGTCAGGGGCAGGAGATCTACCTGTTCAATCCCTTCGCCGAAGACCGCCGCACGCACCGCTGGAACCCGCTCAGTTACGTGTCCGACGATCCGGCCTTCCGCATCTCGGACCTGATGAGCATCGGCGCCATGCTGTACCCCGATGGTGCCGAGGACCAGAAGTTCTGGGTCAGCCAGGCCCGCAATGCCTTCATTGCCTTCACCCTTTACCTGTTCGAGAACTGGGATGACGAGCGCGCCAGTGGCTTCCCCGGCGGCCAGGGCACGCCCACGCTGGGCGCGGTGTACCGCCTGTCCTCGGGCGATGGCACCGAGCTGAAGAAGTTCCTCAAGAGCCTGTCCGAACGGCCGTTCCTGAGCAGCAATGCGCGCTCGGCCTTCGCCAATATGCTGTCCCAGGCCGATGAGACCTTCGCCTCGATCCTGGGCACCTTCAAGGAACCGCTGAACGCCTGGGTCAATCCGGTGCTGGACAAGGCCACCAGTAGCAACGACTTCCTGCTCACCGACGTGCGCAAGAAGAAGATGACCATCTACATCGGCATCCAGCCCAACAAGCTGGCCGAGAGCCGCCTGATCATCAACCTGTTCTTCAGCCAGCTGATCAACCTCAACACCAAGGAACTGCCCAAGTCCAACCCGGACCTGAAGTATCAGTGCCTGTTGCTGATGGACGAATTCACCTCGATCGGCAAGGTCGACATCATCGCCTCGGCGGTGTCCTACATGGCCGGCTACAACGTGCGCCTGCTACCGATCATCCAGAGCATGTCGCAGCTGGACGCGACCTATGGCCGGGAGATCTCCCGCACCATCATCACCAACCACGCGCTGCAGATCCTCTACGCGCCGCGTGAGCAGCAGGATGCCAACGACTATTCGGACATGCTGGGGTACACCACCATCCGCAAGAAGAACGTCACCCACGCGCGTGAGAAGACCCACAGCTTCACCGAAGAGCGGCGTGCGCTGATGCTGCCTCAGGAACTGAAGGCGATGGGCCCGGACAAGGAAGTATTCCTCTACGAAGGCATCCCGCATCCGGTGAAGTGCGACAAGATCCGCTACTACAAAGATAAATATTTCACGTCGCGTCTACTGCCAAAAGTGGAAGCTCCTGTTCTGAATTTGTGAGGAAGCCGCATCCGACTGGCCGAAAAACGTGGTCTCACAAATATAAATTTGTGAGACGCGTCAAGAAAATGCCATACGTTCGTGCAATTCAGACTTGTCTGACATTGAATTGACGCGTGGTTGTGCCAGTCTATGCACGGCGCGAGGACCTTTTGGTTCAGCTCGCTTTCAGAAGTGGCCAGGAGTTTCAGCCATTGGAACAGGGATGGTTCCGAAGTTGGTGAGGGTGCGAGAGGACGGGTTGGTGTAACCGTTTTCAGCAACCTGGTTGGCGGTCTTCGGGCCGCCGGGGAGCCGTCGTGAAGCCGCGCGTACGCGTCGGGTTCCCGACGCGTGTCCGGTTGGCATAATGCCAAGCCGGAGCAGCCAGGGGACCAACATCGGGACTGCTTTTTCGTACGTCAAAGTGAAGCCCGTATGAATCAGGCGTTTATTGCAAAGTTGTCCATCGCCGCAGCAGCGGCGGTGATGGTGGCCGGATGTGCTACCAAGCCCGCACCCGATTTCGGCGGCCGGTGGAAGCCGGTCAACCGTTTCGCGGAAACCCCTACCGAGATTCCGCTGTATTCCAGCTACGTGTACCAGGCCTCGCCCATGGACGGCACGCTCAAGGGCATGCTCGACCGATGGGCCAAGGATTCCGGCCGCACGCTGGATTATCGCCTCAGCTCGGATTTCACCCTCTACGGAGCGGTGACGCGGATTGATACGACCAACGCGCAGCAGGCTGTGATCGATGTCACGTCGGCCTACTCGGCGCAGGGTGTTTCCGTGTCCATCGTCGGCAACCAGATCGTCGTGCAGAGCGCCGGATCGACGCCGACCGCGTCGGCCCAGGGCCCTGATCCGGACAGCGGCAGCTGAGTCATCCAGGAAACCATCGAACATGCTGCACCCCGCGCCTGGCGGAGGGGCGTTGCACCCATTGATGTTTCAGCAGTACGGAAGAATCCATGTTCCGCAAGAAGGATGCAGGCAACAGCCAGAAGGTCGAGCAGTCGGTCGCCAAGGCGGTCAGCTACGAGATCACCGTGGCCGACATGGCACGCCGCAGCGAGCGGCGCGCGTGGTGGGTGGCTACCGCATCGTTGCTGATGTCGCTGGCCTTGGCCGGTGGCTACTACTACATGCTGCCGCTGAAGGAGAAAGTGCCGTTCCTGGTGATGGCTGACGCCTACACCGGCACTGCCACCGTGGCGCGCCTGCGCGGCACGTTCCAGGGCGAAACCATCACCACCAACGAAGCGGTCAACCGCAGCAACGTGGCCCAGTACGTGCTGGCGCGCGAGTCCTACGATGCGGCGGTGATGGGCCTGCGCGACTGGGAACTGGTCTTCGTGATGTCCACCGATGCGGTGGGCGCGAGCATGAAGCAGCGCTATGCGGGCAACAATCCGCAGAACCCGTTCGTGATGTATGGCCGCGGCAAGGCCATCCGCGTGAAGATCCTCAGCATCACGCCGCTGGCCGCACAGGCCAACGGCAGCTTCCGCGGTGCGTCCGTGCGCATCCAGCGCAGCCTGCTGGACAAGCGTACCGGTATCGCGACCTACCTGGACAACCAGCTGGTCACGATGCGCTTCGAGTACAACCAGAACCTGGCCTTGTCCGAACAGGATCGCGTGCTCAACCCGTTGGCCTTCCAGGTCACCGAGTACCGCGTCGACAACGATTACGCCCGCGGCGTGCCAGTGCCCGACGAGGGCGCGATGCAGCAGCAGGCGGACGCAGCGCAGCAGGCGCAGCAGGCTGCTGCGCAGGCACAGGGCATGTACGACCCGAACGGCCCGGCCGCGGCACCCATGGTTGATCCGGCCACTGGCCAGCCGATGCAGGGCCAGCCGATGCAGGGTCAGCCGATGCAGGGTCAGCCGATGCAGCGCCAGCCGATGCAGGGCCAGCCGATGCAGCAAGCGCAGCCGATGCAGGGACAGCCGCAGGGCATGCAGCCCCCGCAGGCGCAGCCGATGCGGGGTGGGTAATGAACCGCGCACAGAACCAATCCACCGGAAATGCTGATGGAGCAAGCAACCGATGAGTAGTCGAAAAGTCAGGGGGAGCGCATTGGCGCTGCTGTCGTTGCTGTCGCTGGTGTTTTCCACCGCGGCGATGGCGCAGGCAGTGGACCGATACGAGTATGAGAAGGACCGGATCTACCCGGTTCGTACCGGCCTGGGTCTGACCACCCAGATCGAGCTGAGTCCGAACGAGAAGATCCTCGACTACAGCACCGGCTTCAGCAGTGGCTGGGAACTGACCCGTCGGGAGAACGTGTTCTACCTCAAGCCGAAGAACGTCGACGTCGACACCAACATGATGGTTCGCACCGAGACCCATTCCTACATCTTCGAACTGAAGGTGGTGGCGACCGACTGGCGCCAGCTGGAACAGGCCCGCCGTGCCGGCGTGCAGTACAAGATCGAGTTCGTCTACCCGAACGAGACCGTGTTCGGCGTGGCCCAGGAAGCGGTGGAAGAAGAAGCCAAGCCGCTGCTGAGCACCGAATTGGCCAAGGATCGCCAGTACAACTTCAACTACTCCTATTCGACCAGCAAGGCGAAGAAGATGGGGTGGTTGATTCCGGTGCACGCCTACGACGACGGCCGTTTCACCTACCTCAAGCTGCCGAATTCGCCGGAGTACAAAACCGGCATTTTCCCGGCAGTCTTCGGGCGCGAGAAGGAATACGGTGAGGACTTCGTGGTCAACACCACCGTTGAGGGCAACACGCTGATCGTGCACGGGACGTACCCGTACCTGGTCATCCGCCACGGCGACTTCGTCGTCGGTCTGCGAAGGAACGTGAAGAAATGAGCCAGCAGAACACTCCGGGCAACGACCCGAATCCGTCGCCGTACGGGCAGGACCCGGCGGGCCAGGAGACGTCCTCCAACCCGTACTACGGATCCACGCAGGCTGAAACCGCGCCCGACCTGGATGCCAGCGCGCCGCAGCTGCGCACTTCCGAAGAGCAGCGCCTGAACCGCAAGGCCCTGTTGTTCCTGGGCGGCATCCTGGTGCTGGTGCTGGCGATGGGCTTCCTGCTGCTGCGCAAGGGGCGTGACGACAGCGCTGACGCAGAGGCGCCCCGTCAGGTCGCACGTGCCAGCACGCCGGATCTGCCGTCCATGGCGCCCGCTGCGCCGCCGCCGGCCCAGGAAACCGCCGAGCCGATTCCGATGCTGCCGCCTCCGCCGCAGGAAGCCATGGGACCGACCTACATTCCGCGCTCGGAACCCGCCGAGCGTGAGGTCAACCGTGGTCCGAGCCTGATGGACCGTCGCATCGCCGCCGGCGGTGGCGTCGGCACGGGTGATGGCGGCCAGGGCGCGGAAGGCGCTGCTGCCAACGAAGATCCGTACCTCGCTGCGACGATGGCAGCGCTGCAGGGGCAGAACGGCAACGCTGCGCCGGCCAGGGTCCGTCGTGGGCCGGACGTCGACAACATTTCCAGTGCCACCTACATCCAGAGCCCCGATGCGCTGCTGGTGCGCGGCACGTATCTGCGCTGCGTGCTGGAAACCCGCATCATCACCGACCTGGCCGGTTACACCTCCTGCCTGCTCACCGAGCCGGTCTACTCGGTCAACGGTCGCAGCCTGCTGCTGCCGAAGGGTTCGAAGATCTACGGTGCCTACGGTGGCGGCCCCTCGGGCAAGCGTGTCGAGGTCATCTGGGACCGAATCACCACGCCCAATGGTATCGACGTGGCCATGTCCAGTCCGGGCGTCGATGGGCTGGGTGGCGCAGGTCATCCGGGTCAGTACAGCGCGCATTGGGGTAGCCGCATCGCCTCGGCGCTGATGATCAGCCTGATTGCCGACGCCTTCAAATACGCCGCTGCAGAGCACGGCCCGGAGTCGACCACCATCGGCAGTAATGGGTTCGCCGTGCAGTCGCCTTATGAGAGTGCCACCGCACGCACCATGGAACGCCTGGCCAACGAGGCGCTCAGCGAAGGCCGTCGCCCGCCGACGGTCACCATCAACCAGGGCACCATCGTGAACGTCTACGTCGCCAAGGACGTTGACTTCACCAACGTGCTCAACCCGCGCCGGTAACCGACAGAACGACCATGGACGCCGAAGTGTCACCCCTCGCCCTCGTCTCCAGCGATTTCCTGCGCTATCAGTACGAAGTGCTGGGCATCGCCGAGTACATGACCTCGCCTGAAGTGACGGAAATCTGCATCAACCGGCCGGGCGAGCTGTACCTGGAGACGCGGGCGGGGTGGCAGCGTGTGGATGTCCCGGGCCTGACCTTCGAGCGGGCCCGGCAGTTCTGCACCGCCGTGGTCAACGAGAGCAACACCGGCCAGCGCATCACCGATGCCGATCCGGTCGTGTCGCTCACCTTCCCGACCGGGCAGCGTGCGCAGTTCGTGATTCCACCGGCGTGCGATGCCGGCAAGGTGTCGATCACCATCCGCCTGCCGTCCAAGCAAACCAAGTCGCTCACCCAGTACAACGAGGATGGCTTCTTCGCCCAGATCCTCGAACAGGATGGCAGCCTGAGCGAGCAGGATCGCGAGCTGCTGGAGCTGCGGCATACCCGCGAGTACGCCGAGTTCTTCCGGCGCGCGGTGATGTACCGCAAGAACATCGTCGTCTCCGGCGCGACCGGCAGCGGCAAGACCACCTTCATGAAGGCGCTGGTCAACCACATTCCGGACAGCGAGCGCCTGGTCACCATCGAGGATGCCCGCGAGCTGTTCCTGACCCAGCCCAACGTGGTGCACCTGCTGTATTCGAAGGGCGGGCAGAGCGCGAGCAACGTCACCGCCAAGAGCTGCATGGAAGCCTGCCTGCGCATGAAGCCCGAGCGCATCATCCTGGCCGAGCTGCGCGGCGATGAAGCCTTCTACTTCATCCGCAATTGCGCGTCCGGTCACCCCGGTTCGATCACCAGCTGCCACGCCGGCAGCCCGGAGCAGACCTGGGACCAGCTGGCGCTGATGGTCAAGGCATCCGCCGAAGGCTCCGGCCTGGAATTCAACGTCATCAAGCGCCTGCTGATGATGACCATCGATATCGTTGTGCACATCAAGGCGCATGCCGGCGCGCGCTACATCACCGGCATCGACTTCAATCCTGGGCGTGCCCAGGGGCAGGAGGGCTGAACCATGCTCCCAGGACTGGAAATGATGGCGTGCCCGGAAATGGCCGTCTCCATGGACGTGATGCAGCACGTCATCAACGTCGAATCCTCGCGCAACCCCTATGCCATCGGCGTGGTGGGTGGTGCCTTGGTGCGCCAGCCCAAGGCGCTGGATGAAGCGCTGGCGACGGTGCGCATGCTGGAAGAGAAGGGCTACAACTTCTCCGTCGGCCTGGCCCAGGTCAACCGCTACAACCTTGGCAAGTACGGCCTGGACTCCTACGAAAAGGCCTTCCAGCAGTGCGCGAACCTGCAGGCCGGCTCCCGCATCCTGGCCGAGTGCTACAAGCGCTCGGGGCAGGACTGGGGCAAATCTTTCAGCTGCTACTACTCGGGCAACTTCGAGACCGGCTTCCGCCACGGCTACGTGCAGAAGATCTACGACTCGATGCGCCGTGGCCAGCAGCTGGCCAGCAATGGCGTGGCGCCCATCGACGTGGTCAACCGCGGCGAGCGCCGCGTCGTCAAGGTCGAGCACCACCCGCAGAGCGTCTCGCCGATGGACGCGCGGATCGTGGCGCAGAACACCGCGCCGGTTTACGTGCCCTCCAATGACCCGGCGCGTGCCTATACGGTCTACCCTTCCGCCGGCGCGATGGCGCGCGGCAGTCTGCTGAACATCGCCGACCAGGCCTTGTCGCGGGTCGTGCTGGGTTCGGTTGATCGCGCGATGCAGCCGCAGGCGCAGGCGCCTCAAGGCTTGCCGCAGCAGTTCCCGCAGGCAGCGGCGCAGCAGCCTTCCCTGGCCATGCCGCAGCAGCTGCCGGGTGCTGTCGCGGCGGGTGGCGATGCTCCGGTGATGCTCCGCCCTTGGAGTGAGCGCAACCAGCCGGTCGCGGCACCTGGCAATGCCTACAACGCACCGGCGGCGGCACCTGCCGCGCCAGTTCAACAGATTCCCGCAGGGGATGCGGCCTTCGTGTTCTGACGAAGTCGTGGTGCGACTGGTCCCCCGGCCGGTCGATTCAGTTGTGTTAGTCCATCAACAAGGAAATCCATCCATGAAGCGTTTCAATCTCGACGTCGTACAGGCCCAGCGCACGCTGAAGACCATGCTGATGGCCGTCGCATTTGCGGGTGCTGTCCTCGCACCTGAGGCGTTCGCCAACAACGTCAACTACGGTGGTACCGATGGCAAGGTCTGCGGCTTCTTCGGCAGCGTCAACGGCCTGCTCAACATGGCTTCGATCGCCGTCGTCACCATCGCCGTGATCTTCGCAGGCTACCAGATTGCCTTCGCACACAAGCGTATTGGCGATGTCGCACCGATCCTGATCGGTGGCGTGCTGATCGGCGCTGCTGGCCAGATCGCCAAGATGCTCCTGGGTGATGAGTTCGGCGAGTGCAATGCAACCAGCGGCAACGGCGGCATGGCGCTGATGGTCATCAAGAACGTCGCTCAGTACTACGGTGCATAAGAACGTCGTTTTTCGCGGCTGCACTCGCCCTGCGATGTTCCTGGGCGTGCCCTACCTGCCGTTCTTCATGGTGGCCGGTGGGTTGCTGCTGCTCAGCATGTACACGAACTTCTGGTTCCTGCTCACCATTCCGGTCGCGGTTTTCATCATGCGACAAATGGCCAAGCGTGACGAGATGATCTTCCGGCTGCTGGGATTGCGCTTGATGGTCAAGCTCCGGGTTCGAAACGCACGTGAGCACGACGGCATGTGGGTGTTCAGCCCGAATCACTACCGCGACAAGCCGGCCCGAATGGATTGAGGGTCGGTAGGGAACCGACGGGCGTCCAGCGCCCGTCGGCTCCTGACGAGAATTCCTTCGCAGTACCTCTTTGGAAGCAGTCGTATGTTCAGCCCAGATACCTCCATCAGCGAATTCATTCCCCTGTCGTCGCATGTAGCCCCGAACGTGGTGAAGACCACGGGCGGCGATTACCTGTTGACCTGGCATCTGGAAGGGCTGCCGTTCGTCGGTCGCGAGGAGTGGGAGCTGGAGCACCGGCACAATACGTTCAACCGGCTGCTGCAGACCCTGCGCGCGCCGGATTTCGTCAACGTCGCCTTCTGGGTGCACGACATCCGCCGTCGCCGCACGCTGAAGGGAAAGAGCACGTTCAAGCAGCGCTTCAACCAGGACGTATCCGACCAGTACATGGGCATGCTGTCCTCGCAGCGCATCATGCAGAACGAGCTCTACCTGACGATGATCTATCGCCCGGTCGTGGCCGGTAAGCGCTTCGTCGAGAAGTCGGCCAATGTCGACAAGCTGCGTGCAGAGCAGGAACAGGCCGTCGAAAAGCTGCTGGAGCTGGCCGGCAACGTCGAAGCTGTCATTCGCGATTACGCGCCGTATCGCATGGGCATGTACGAAGCAAAAAACGGTGTGGTCTTCTCCGAAACGCTGGAGCTGTTCGGCTACCTGATCAACCGCATCGATGAGCCGGTTCCGGTGCTGTCCGCCCCGGTGAAGGACTATCTCCCGGTCAGCCGGCACATGTTCTCGGCGAAGACCGGTGACTTCGTCATCAATACCCCCAATGGCGCCAACCACTTCGGCGCAATCCTGAATATCAAGGAGTATGCCGAGGGTACCTACCCGGGCATCCTCAATGGGCTGAAGTACCTGGACTATGAGTACGTCATCACCCATTCGTTCAGCCCGATGGGTCGCCAGGACGCACTGAAGGTGCTTGACCGCACCAAGGGCATGATGATCTCCTCGGGCGACAAGGCCGTCAGCCAGATCGTTGAACTCGACCAGGCCATGGACCAGCTGTCTTCGGGCAACTTCGTGCTGGGCGAGTACCACTTCATCATGACCGTGTATGGCGACAGCCAGGCCACGCTGTCTCAGAACGTCGCCACCACGCGCGCCGAGCTGTCCAATGCCGGCTTCGTATCGACCAAGGAAGACTTGGCCGTCACGTCCTCGTTCTACTCGCAGCTGCCGGGCAACTGGCGCTACCGCACGCGTCTGGCCAATGTCAGCTCGCTTAACTTCCTCGGCCTGTCGCCGCTGCACAACTTCGCCACCGGCAAGCAGCACAACAACCCGTGGGGCGACTGCGTGACGACACTGCAGACCACCAACGGCCAGCCGTACTACTTCAACTTCCACGCCACCCACCCGTCGGAAAACTCACTGGGTGAGAAAGCCATCGCCAACACCATGGTGATCGGTAAGTCGGGTACCGGTAAGACCGCGCTGATCAACTTCCTGCTCAGCCAGGTACAGAAGTACGACCCGTCGCCGACCATCTTCTTCTTCGACAAGGACCGCGGTGCGGAGATCTTCGTGCGCGCCTGCGGTGGCAACTACCTGGCCCTGGAGAACGGCGCGCCGACCGGCTTCAATCCGTTCCAGTGCGAGAACAATGAAGCCAACGTGCAGTTCCTGGCCGACTTGATCAAGGTACTAGCCGGCAAGCGTGAATACAGCGCCCGTGAGGAAGAGGACATCTACCGCGCGGTGGAGAGCATGCTCGACACGCCGATGCACCTGCGCAGCATGACCAACTTCCAGAAGAGCCTGCCCAACATGGGCGACGATGGTCTCTACGCGCGCATGCGCCGCTGGACGTCGGGCAATTCGCTGGGCTGGGTGTTCGATAACCCGGTCGACACCGTGGACCTGAGCAAGGCCAACATCATCGGCTTTGATTACACCGACATCATCGACAACCCTGAAGTGCGCGTGCCGGTCATCAACTACCTGCTGCACCGCCTGGAGTCGCTGATCGACGGTCGTCCGCTGATCTACGTGATGGACGAATTCTGGAAAATCCTGGATGGCGAAGGTGGCCTGAAGGAATTTGCCAAGAACAAGCAGAAGACCATCCGTAAGCAGAATGGCCTGGGCATCTTCGCTACGCAGAGCCCGGAGGACGCGCTGAAGAGCGACATCTCCGCGGCGCTGATCGAGCAGACTGCCACGCTCATCCTGTTGCCGAATCCGAACGCAAGCAAGAGCGACTACATGGATGGCCTCAAGCTGACCGAGGCGGAGTTCCGGGTGGTCACCGCACTGGACGAGCGCTCGCGCTGCTTCCTGGTCAAGCAGGGTCACGCCTCCAGCGTCTGCCAGCTCAACCTGCGCGGCATGGATGACATCCTGTCGGTGATCTCCGCGTCCACCGACAACATCGACGTGATGCACCGCGTGCTGCAGACCGCAGCCATTCGTGCGCGCGTGACGGTGGACGAACTGACGCCGGAGCAGTGGCTGGAAGATTTCTACAGGAATCGGAAGGGCTCGGGCAAGGCCAGGGCGGCCGCCGAAACCGATGCGGCCTGAGCGCCGAATGACAAGGACGACAATGATGAAACCCATCTTCGTGGAGAACGACATGAGCAAGGCGAACCACAACCGCACCTCCGGCCGCACCCTGCGCCAGAAGCGCCTGGCAGCCCTGTTGCTCGGCAGCATGGCGGTTTTCTCCACCACCCCGGCAGGGGCGAGCGGCTATCCGGTGTTCGACTTCAGCGCCCTCATCCAGGCCTTGAAGGACTTCAAGCAGTCGAACGCGCAGCTGATCGCCGACGGCAAGGAATATGGCGAGCAGATCAGTCGTTGGAACAGGACGCTCCAGGAATATCGCGACGCGATGGTCAAGATCCAGGGGCTGATGAACAACTTTGGCTTGCCTCCGGGGGCTACGTTGGAGCGCGTGCCTGACGACTACATGGTTGCGGAGGTGTGCCGGACCTCGGGCGGCTTCAGCGCCACAAGCCTGTTGAAGAAGTTTGTGCTCGACACCTCCGGTGACCTCTACGCGCAGCAACAGCAGCTCTGCGTGAACATCCAGATGATGGAGAACCGCAAGCGCAATGAGACCGTCGACTTCATGGAGAAGACGATCCCCAGCGTGGACAAGACGTTGAGTGAAATCATGGGGTGGCGTATGGGCGGGAGTGGAAACCTGTCCGGTACGGTGAGCGCAGTCAACAGCGATTCGCTTCGAACTGCTAACGAGATATCCGTGTTGCAGCAGAAATGGGAAGCACGCATGCGCTCCTATGACGCCTATCAGCAGTCGATGATGGCCAACCAGCGCGTACTCGCGCGCGTAGCGCTGAAGGGTAAGCCGGGGATTATGTCGCAATTGGTCAAGACCGCTGCGCTGAAGGGCGCACTGAGCGTCGATTGACGCAGATCGGGGCCGGCGCGGGTGCGCCTGTCCCATGAGGTTGTCGGATAGGGATACATCAAGGGATTGCGGAAATGCTCAGGTCGATTGCCAATTTTGATTTCAACGGCGGATTCCAGGATTTGATGGGGCACGTGGCACGTGTCCAGTCGATCGGGGATTTCGTGTTCTTCAAGTTCATCTTCGACTTCCTGCGAAGCAAGATAAACAAGTTCGGCATCGACATGATGGGGCACATGATGCAGTGGGTCGGCGGCATCGCCCTCACGCTCATGACTCTGTGGGTACTGGTGCAGGGCTTCCGCATCATCACCGGCCGCAGCCGCGATTCGATGATGGTGCTGGTGACCAACATGGCCCGCGCTGCGCTCATCGTCAGCGTTGCGACGACCATGGGCATGTTCGGCACCGACCTCCATCGCTTCCTGACCCATGACGTCAAGGAAGAGATCACCCAGGTCGTCACCGGTTCGGACGAATCACCCGAAGACCAGATCGACAAGAGCCTGGCTTGGATGCAGGTCGCGCTGTCCAGCATCGATGCCATCCAGATCATGAACGATGGCGAGTTGCTGGAAGACAAGAAGCGCGCGCTGTTCTTCATCGGTATGGGTACCGCCGGTCCGGCGATCACTGCCGGTGCCATGCTGATGCTCTATGAGATCGCAATGGCATTGTTCATCGGCTTCGGTCCGCTGTTCATTCTGTGCCTGCTGTTTGAACAGACGAAGCAGCTGTTCCAGCGCTGGCTCTTCTATGGGCTCGGAACCATGTTCTCCATGGCGGTGCTTGCGGCGATGGTGTCCATCGCGCTGGACATGGTGGTGCGCGTGGCCGCGACATTCTGGACAACCGCACTGGTGCAGGAGTTCATCCTGAAGGAAAGCATGTCCGACGGCATGACCAGCCAGGCCATGCAGCAGGGCGGTATGGGTTTGATCCTCACGGCGCTGATCCTGACTACACCCCCAATGGCCGCGATGTTCTTCCAGGGCACCCTCGGTACCTTCATGGCATATTCGCAGATAGGCGGTGGCGCGAGTGCTTCGCCGAGCGCTGATGGTCGTCCGCCGGGTATGTCGGCGCCGCCGCCGACGGCTCCGGCTGCGGACGGAAGCCACGGTCAAGCGCAGCACAACGCAACAATGCCGCGGCTCGATGGCAGTCACGGGGCGGCAGTTCAAACCCCAGGTGCACGAGGCAATGCGTCGGGTCATTAAATTGGCTTCGCGGGTAACTATAGATATTGAGGTTTTTATGGGCTTTTCCGCTTTGCGCACAATGGGTCAGCTTGGACTTGGTCTTGTTTTCCTTTTGGGCATTAGCTATTTCCATAACGTAAGTGCAGAGGGGCGCTGCCCTCCGGGCCAGTACCCGATCGGAGATCAGGGGGTAGGAGGCTGCGCTCCAATTCCAGGCGCCGGTGGTGGCGCCCGCGAGCCTGAACCTGCGGGACAGTGGCATAAGACCTGGGGGGCAATTGCTTCGTCCGATGCGACCGCAGATGCTGGTGTTGCGACGGGGCGCCTAAGTAAGGAGAACGCAGAACAGATGGCTCTGGCAGACTGCGGGAGGCGCGGTGCGTCCGATTGCCGGGTCATCTATACATATCGGAATCAATGCGTTGCTTGGTTGGTTCCCAGTACTCAGGATGGGTCTTCTCGCGCCGGTCTTGCCAGTGCCAAGGACTCTGCGGAGGCGCGTAAGTATGCCCAACAGTCGTGCGTTGATACCGGTGGAAAGGCGTGTACGGTCGCATACGAGAATTGCACGAAGCCGGTATATGAATCGTTCTGACCGGCTGACGTGATCGAGGCACTGGACGCTAGCGGAGATCGCTTTGGCATCGAAAAGGTACATGCTCTTAGGCGTGGTCCTGTTTGGTCAGTTGACGCCAGTAGTGGTGATGGGCGAGGGCCGCTGCTTTCCGGGCCAGTATCCGATCGGTGATCAGGGGGTTGGCGGTTGCGCTCTCATCCCCAGCGCGACGGGGCAAGGGGCGGCACAACCTACTGGTCATTGGGTCACTACTTGGGGTGCGATTGCAAAGGATGAGAAGCCAACGCGGGATACAAATCTCGCCATTGGTGTGGTTGAGTCCGTAGCAACCAAGGAAGAGGCGAGCCGGATCGCGTTGTCTCGATGCGTGCAGACCGGAGGTAACGACTGCTAGGTGCTTCTGGCCTATCACAACCAATGTGCCGCGCTCTCCGGTCCGGATATCTCCCAATTGAAGGCGCGCGGCGGTGTCCTGAACGCTTCCAGAGCGGGTAGTCTTGAGAAGGCCAAGGAAGACTCGTTCAGGCGGTGCCAGGCCGAAGACGGTGGGCAAAGTTGCATGGTGGTGTATGCCGCATGCAGTGCTCCGCACTTTATCGAGGATTGAACGCTGCTTGATTGGTAGTTGAGGCGTGCTGTTTTTCAGCTGAGTTGGAGTTGCTCGGGAACGGCGGAGTAGTGAGGACAGCCGGTGCCGACCTTCTTTAGAAAGCCGAAGCGAACCAATGAGAGACTGCCAATCGGCAGAGGGCGGTCAGTCGTGCATCCTGGTGTATTCGGCCTGTGCGGTTCCCGAGTTCTTCGAGAATTGATTCGGATGGCCGGAAGGGTTGCCATTGCGTCGCTGAAACCAACGAGCTGACTGATGACTGCAAGCGATTTTCCAAAGTGTCTCTGCGTGGTGCTTGTCCTTCTGGCCGGCCTGAACATCCATTCGGCATTCGCGGAAGGGCACTGCCCTCCGGGCCAATACCCGAGTGGTGATCAAGGGGTAGGTGGCTGTGCTCCCATCCCCGGTGCCGGGCAGAGCGCACCGGAGGAAAATCCCGGGTATTGGGTCAAGACATGGGGAGCGGTTGCCAGCTCTCCTGGCGGCGACGCGGGCTCTGCAACGGGCCATCAAGCCAAGGCTGCCGCCGAGCGGCAGGCCGTTGAACGCTGTGGACTGGGCGGAGCTACGGACTGCGCTGTCGTTTTCACCTACTACAACCAGTGCTATGCAGTTGTCCGGGCCAATCGCCCTGATAACGGCATGAGGTTCAACACCGGCGCGACAAGGAACAGGCGCAAGAGCGTGCGATCAATGATTGCAGGGGCGTGGGAAGCCAGGAGTGTTCAGTTTTCCACTCTGATTGCACCAAGCCCTTCTTCCAGAAAGGGTGAGGGCGGCTCCAGCTGATGAAAGAACACGCCATACTGCGGTCACGTTGAAGGCCGGATTTCTTCAGCGCGTCCGCATCGTTCATTGTGCGACCGCTGGAAGCGATGTAAATGGTTTCAAGGAGGAACGACCAAGTGAGCAGAGTCAGCATGTTCCGGTTTGCGTGGATCCTGATTCCGTTGATGTGGGCATCAGGCATAGACCCCGCGTCTGCCGAAGGCCGCTGCCCTCCGGGCCAGTATCCGATTGGCGATCAGGGTGTGGGCGGATGTGCTCCGATCCCCGGCGCGGGTCAGAGTGCGCCTGAGGAAAATCCCGGTCACTGGGTGAAGACGTGGGGAGCCTTTGCAAGTTCTGCAAATGGAGACGCAGGCTCTGCGACGGGTCACCAGGCCAAAGCTTCTGCAGAACGTCAAGCGATCGAGCGCTGCGGTCATTGGGGCGCGACCGACTGCAAGGTGACCTACACTTATTACAACCAGTACTACGCGGCTGTCGGAGCGAAACGGCCTGATAACGGTGTGAAGTTCAATTCTGGCGCAACCAAGGCCCAGGCACAGGAACGAGCAATCCAGGACTGCCGGAATTCCGGAAGCCAGGAATGCGCGGTCGTTCATTCGGACTGCACCAAGCCCTTCTTCCAGGAAGGTTGAGAGGAGTGAAGCTGAAATGAGCATCTCCCGTTTTCTCCAGAGTCCGTGGCTCTTCTTCCTGCTCCTGTGCGTTGCAGGCATCGGTCCCGCCGCGGCAGAGGGGCGATGCCCTCCGGGCCAGTATCCGATTGGCGATCAGGGCGTAGGCGGTTGTGCCCCCATCCCGGGTGCAGGCCAGGGTGCGCCCGAAGAGAATCCCGGTCACTGGGTGAAGACATGGGGGGCTGTCGCGGGGTCGATGAACGGAGATGCGGGTGCGTCCACCGGCCACCAGGCCAGAGCATCGGCCGAGCGTCAAGCGGTCGAGCGATGCGGTCATTGGGGGGCCACGGACTGCAAGGTCTTGTACACCTATTACAACCAGTGCTACGCGTCGATCCGCAGTCGCCGGCCCGAGAACGGGACGATGTTCAACGCGGGTGCCAACAAAGAGCAGGCGCTCGAAAGAGCGACCCAGGATTGTCGGAAATCAGGAAGCCAGGAATGTACGTTTGTGCATTCGGACTGCACAAAACCGTTCTTCCAGGAGGGCTGACTCTTGCCTGGGGCGGCCAGCCGTTTGGATTGAGTTGGCATCGCGCTGATGGACATGTGGATCGGCAGGACCGAACAGGAATTCGTGCGCACATGGGGGACGCCGGATCGTGTCGACAATGGCCCCAATGGTTCTCGTACACTATTCCTGCATCGTGGCGAACGCGTCCAGGGCTTGAACGTGTATGGCCATGTCATCAGTGACGTGAACAACCGTTGCGACATCAGCATCATGATCGTGGATGGGTACGTCCGCGACTATGCGACCCAGGGCGCAACCTGCGGACAGCAATTGCGTTGATCATGGTTGCGGCCAATAACCACCGCTCATATGAAATGGAGAGCTCATGAAGCGACACCCGCCCTTGTTCGTCCTGTGTCTGTTGCTGATCGCTGGCGCGCTGCCCTTCAGTGCCCTGGCCGAAGGCAACTGCCCGCCAGGCATGTATCCGATAGGAGGGCAGGGCGTGCAGGGTTGTGGCCCCATCCCGGCTGGTGGTGGTGACCAAGGGGGGCTGAAGCCGAACGGCAAATGGATCAAAACATGGGGCGCAATCTCCTACTCGGAGAAAGTTGGGACAGTTGGGGCAGTCGTTGGAATGCTGACCAAATCTGACGCGGCCAAAGAGGCTCAAGATCGCTGCACCTCCCAAGGGGCCAGTGATTGCAGGGTGCTGATGACGTATAAAAACCAATGTGCCGCTTACGCCTATGGCAAGGGGAGTGGCATGGATGGAGTGGTTTCCACGACGAGGGCCCGGTCCAAGGATGAGGCTGCTTCGGCCGCGCTGAAGCACTGTGCTGCTGATGGCGGTCAGGCATGCAAGGTCGTCTACACGGACTGCTCCGAGCCGCTTCTGCAGAAGTTCTAGTGTGGAGCTAGGTGGCGTGCCTGGAGGGCCAGTTTGACCAAAGCTTTCTTACACGAGGAGCAACAATGAAGGGAATCCAAAGAACGCTGTTTCTGTGCCTGCTGCTGATCGCCGGCGTGCTGTCGTTCACGGCCTTTGCTGAAGGCAACTGCCCTCAGGGCATGTATCCGATCGGTGGGCAGGGCGTGCAGGGCTGTGCCCCCATCCCCGTCAACGCCAGCGGATCGCAGTACGACAACCGGCCCAACTGGGTGCAGACCGTCGCCGGTGTGGCGATGGATGCCCGCGGCGATACGTTCATCAGCAACTCGATGCGATCGCGGGGCAAGGCCAAGCGCGCGGCCATCAAGGAGTGCAAGGAGTTCGGCAAGGGCGAGTGCACGCTGGTGACGCTGTTCCAGGCGCAGTGCGTGGCCGTCGCCCACGCGGGACTCGACAATGGAACGACCAGCGTCGTCGCAGCGATGTCAGAGCAGGGCGCGGTCATCGTTGCCCTGCAGCAGTGCGCAGGCAAGGCGGGCTGGAAGAAGGTGCCGCAGGATCAGTGTCGGATCGCCAAGACCGCTTGCACAGACGATCTCTACATCAAGTAGGCCTGCGTTCACGATGGGAGCGCTCTTTTTGTGATCAACAGCGCTTTTCATATCGCACACCCTTCGACGCATCGAACCTGCTCGCGGTAAGCTCGCTGTGCGTCAGAAAAATGACGCGCCAGTACTGCCGACTGCAGGAGCTTTCCCGTCCATGAGGACTGTGCCCGCCCGCCCGACGGGTGACGCTTGCCAGCTTCCCCGATGCGCCACGCCCGGCGCTATGATCCGCGGTGGCGGTCGACGTGGCGTTCTCGAAGGAGTGGGTGGGGATGGAGAAGGGAAGTGGCGCGCACATGGACGATGCCCTGGCATTTGTCCCCTCCGGTGCGAACCTGCTGGAAGCCGTGCGCGGCGAGCGCAACGGCGAGGGTGTCCAATACCAGTTGCTGGTGATCGACCAGCCGTTGCCGGAAGGGCTGTCGCCCGGCCAGCATGGCCCCAATCGGGTGCTGCTGTTGCTGCGCGGTGATGGTGGTGGCCGCTGGCAGCTGGCCGCGCGCAACGACACGCTGGTGCCGTGCTCGACCCGCGGTGGCCTGGCGGGGGATCCTTTTGCGTATGCAATGGTAGAGGAAGACACGTTCAGCGTGATCACCAGCGGTGGCAGCCGCCAACGCTGGAGCAGCACCTACACCTTCCGCTTTGCCCCGGCGGAGAGTGCGTGCTGGGTCGATGCGGTGCGCCGCAAGGTCGTGGACATCGAGACCGAAGCGACCGACATCCGCGAATTCTCGGCAAAGGAACTGGGGCGCGTGCGGTTCGAGGACTTCGACCCGGCCACGGTCGCCGAGGTGTCGCTGCCATGAACCAGGCTCCAACCGGCGGAATGGAATCCGCGCTGATGACGATCCAGGAGTTGCACCGTGTCGACGGATAGAGAGTCGCAACTGCTGCGGCAGGCGACGGATGCCGGCATTGATTCCCCCCGCGAGCTGGCCAACTTCATGGCGCAGGCGGGGCACGAGTCGCGTGGCCTGAGCCGCCTCAACGAGAGCTTCAACTACACCCGGGCGACCTCGCAGATTCCGGTCGAAGCGGCGTGGCGCAACGGCAACGACGCGCTGGAATCGGCGCGCCAGGAAGCACTGCGCGGGCGTCCGAATGACCTGGCCGAGCTGATGTATGGCGGTCGCCTGGGCAACGATGCTCCGGGCGATGCCTTGAAGTACCACGGGCGCGGCTACCTGCCGCTGACCGGCAAGGACAACTACGAGCGCGCGGGGCAGGCACTCGATCTGGATCTGGTGAACCAGCCGGAACTGGCCGCTCAGCCCGAACACGCCGCCCGCATCGCCGTGTGGCAATGGCAGACCCGTGTGCCGGAGCATGCGCGTGAGAACGTGCGTGAGGCGACGTATGCCATCAACGGTGCGATGAACGGCGTCGAGGATCGGCTGCGCCGCTTCGATGCGTGGCAGCAGAAGCTGACTCCGGACGTGATGCAGCGGCTGGCGCATGGCGACGTGGGCGAGCAGGCATCATTGGGCCAGGCGCCCGGTCAGCCTGGTGCTGCCGGTAACCGGCTGTTCGATGACGCGCGCACGCAGCTGCAGCAGCTGGGACCACGCAGTGGCCTGCAGTCGGACCGGGAACTGGACAATGCCGCCGGTGCGCTGGCTGTGAGCGCGCAGAAGGCCGGCCTGCAGCAGATCGATCACGTGGTGGCCGGCAACGATGGCCGCATGCTGTTTGCGGTACAGGGCACGATGGGCGACCCGGCGATGCTGCGTGCCTCGGTCGATCGCGCGCAGGCCGCGCAGCAGCCGTTGGAACAGAGCAGCCAGCAGCTGGCTGCCGCGCAGGACCGCGAGCAGGAACAAGCAGTCAGCCGTGAACAGGAGCAGCAGCGCTCCCGTTCGATGTGAGGCCGGCTTGGCCGCCCTATGTCGGCCGGGCAGACGTGCTCAGGCGTGCAGCGGGCGCGCGTGCTGCTGCGACTGCTCCAGCGCTACGTCCTGTGCCTGGCGCTGCTGAGCGGCCAGCTGCTCCACGCGCTGGCTGCTCTGCTCCAGCGGCGTGTTCATCCCCGCAGCGGTATCGACTGACACGCGCAGGTGACCCGGGTCACCGCCCTGGCCCTGCACCGCGAAGCTGCGCGACGCATCATTGCTCATCACCACCTCGTCGACGCGCTGGCCGCCGGCCGCGTGCATTTCTGCCGCCAACGAGCCAGCCAGGCGTTCGCTGCCGGCATCCGGTGTGCGGCCCACGCGCGCGTCCTGCGCGTGCACGCCGCGCAGTGCATCGGTGTACAGCGGGTTGCCGACATGGTCGGGGTGGGCCAGGCTGGCGCGACCTTCCTTTGCCGCGTCGCGCGCTTCGGGTTCGCCGGCCTGCAGCGGCCCGCGCGCAGTGTCGTACAGGTCGTAGAGGTTGCCGGTGATGCCACGCGCGCCGATGGTGATACCGCGGCGTATGCGGATGACATCGTCGCGGTACTCATTGATCATGTTCGCGTTCTGCCGCGCAAGCTTCTGGCTTTCCGGCTTGTTCAATACCGAATCGTTGCCGAGGAAGTTGTCCAGCTGGTGCGAGCTCAGCGAGGACGCCGCCGCGCCTACCGCGCTGTCGGGGATGAGCATGCGGAAGCGGCTGTTGCTGAAGCCCCAGTTGCCCAGCGTGTCGATCTCCTTTTCGGTGGCGTACATGCGCACCTGGCCGAAATGCTGGGAGGCTGAGCTCACCGGGTCGGCGGCCATGACGTGGTTGATCAGGTTGTCGCCGCCTTCGGGAACGCGGTACGTCAGGCTGACCGCGCCATAGGCGTTGAAGGTCTCGCCCTTGAGGTTGAAGTGGTGCGCGGAGACCTGCGCCAGGGTGCCGCCCAGCGAGTGGCCGGTGACGGTCACCTCCGGCGTGTGGCCGAGATCGCGGCCTTGCTTGTTGGCGTACTCGAGTGCGCGACGGGTCAGCTCCAGCGCGTCGTCGGCCTGCAGATTGCGGCGCATCACCACCATGCCGGCATCGGTGAGCAGGCCATCGCGCACGATCTGGTCGGTGCCGCGGTGCGCCACCACGATCTCGTCGGTGTCCACGTGCTGGTAGATCGTGCCCTGGTAACCGGTGAGGCGGTTGTTGACGTGCTCCAGCACGCGGTATTGGTGGCCATTGAGCGGGACCGGTTGCTCCTGGCCGGGCGCGTGGCGGCCCACCCGTTCGTCGCGGTAGGCATCCCTGGAGAGCGCAGCGTAGTCCTGGCTGGCAAGGGTCACGGGCGCACCTCGTTGGCGGTCAACGAGGCGGAGAACAGCTGGTCGCGCAGCTCGGCGCGGAAGCGGCTGGGATCCTGCTGGCCGGTAGCGCCGTAGTCGGGTAGTTCGGCCACGCGGGGATAATCGCCACGCGGGTAGTGCCGGGTTTCGGTCTGACCCTGCACGAACGGCTCGGCGCCGAGGAAGGACAGGAAGCGTGTCTCACCGTTGGCGCCGGTTGCTTTGAGCATCGCCCCGGCGCCGCTGAACACCCAGTTGCAGACGCCGCGACCGTAGTAGTCCTCGTCGAGCATGCGGTCCAGGTAGACGGTGCCGCGGTATTCGTCATCGGCCACCTTGCGCAGGGTCACCGGTTCTTGGCTGGTGATGCGCGCAGCCACGCCGGTTTCCGGTTCGATGTAGCCGCACTGTTCCTCGTTGCTGACGTCGTACTGGGCAACGCCTTCGACGAAGGCGAAACCGCCCGGTGCGTTCTGCAGCTTCAGCACCAGTTCGTAGGCCCGGCTGGGCGACGGGTTGAGCTTGGCCAGGCCACGCCCTCCCTGGGCGACATCGGCGGCGGCGGGGTCGAGTTCCTGGGTCATGGCGATCTCCGTTCGGCAGGCAACCAGCATCAGCAGCAGTGTGCCCGGCAGCAGCAGGGTGCTGCGCCATCGGGCGCTGGAAGCGGTGGGTGGAAAGCAGGGATGACAGGTCACAAGGCGACCTGTCGAAGGACGTTCCTGGTCATGGCCGGTGCGACGGGAAAACACGATAGGTTTCCGTTCCTTGGCAGCAGGACGTCTCGATTATGGGACGGCTTCTTGACGATATTCCACCGTTTCTCCGGTGAATGTGCCGGGATATTGGCATTTTCCGTCGATGGATCAGCCGAATCGTGATGGGGTTGGTCAATTCACATTGGTGACTCAGGCCGCTGTGTGCCGCACGCGCGCATTGCAGGCATGCTTGTCACCACCCCTCACTCCGCGTTCGAACGTGCCATGACCTACGCCATCCGTGCTGAAACGCCGGCCGACATCGCGGCCATCCATGCGGTGACGGCGGCAGCCTTCAAGGACGCAGCGCACAGCAGCCACACCGAGCAGTACATCGTCGATGCACTGCGCGAGCGCGGCGAACTGGTGGTCTCGCAGGTGGCGGTGCGGGACGGGCAGGTGATCGGTCACGTGGCGGTGTCGCCGGTGGCGGTCAGCGATGGCAGCGCGGGATGGTTCGGCCTGGGGCCGATTTCAGTGGACCCGCTGCATCAGGGGCAGGGTGTCGGCGCTGCGCTGATGCAGGCTGCGCTGGATGCATTGCAGGCCATCGGTGCGCGTGGTTGCGTGCTGCTGGGCGAGCCGGCCTATTACGGTCGCTTTGGCTTCCGCTGCGTGCCGGGTCTGGTGCTGCCCGGCGTGCCAGCGGAGTACTTCCAGGCGCTGCTGCTGCAGGCGCCGATGCCGCGCGGCGAGGTCAGTTACTCGCCCGCATTCGAGGCCGGCCCGCCCGGCTAGCGCGCGGGCGGGGCAGGGCGTGCCGCTGCCAGTGTGCGTCAGCCGCCGTGGCGCAGATGGATGAGCGGATAGGGGCGGCCCTGCGAATCCACCTCTGAACGCCCGGTTTCGACAAAGCCCATGCGCAGGTAGAAGCCCAGCGCCTGCGCGTTCTGTGCGTTGACGTCGGTGGTCAGCGTGCTGTGCTGGGCCAGTGCGCGCTCGACCAGTTGCCGGCCGATGCCCTGGCCATGCACCTCCGGGTCGATGAACAGTGCTTCCATATGGCTGCCATCAAGCAGCATGAAGCCCTGCGGGCCATCCTCGACGTCGACGGCCAGCAGCAGCGGCGCCTGTGGCAGGAAGCCGACCACTTCGGCATCGATGGCGCGGCGATCCTCAGCGCTGAGGAAATCGTGGGTGGCATCCACGGCGCGGCGCCATAGATCGACAACAGCATCGCCGTCGGAGGCGCGCGAGGGACGGAGTGTGTTCATGGACGTGCTCAAGGTGCTGCGGAACGCCAGTCTAGCGGTGCAGGCCCCTGCGGGTCGGCGTTGGCCGAAGCGCGCTACACTGCCGCCGCGTGAACTGCCTGACGCCGAGAACCCTCATGACCGACACCCTGGGCGTGCCTGTGCACGACGCCGACGAACACTGGATGCGCCACGCGCTGGCCTTGGCCGAACGCGCGCAGCACGAGTTCGACGAGATTCCGGTGGGCGCGGTGCTGGTGGGCGCCGATGGCCAGCTGCTGGGCGAGGGCTGGAACCTCAACATCGCCTCGCACGATCCCAGCGCGCATGCCGAGATCGTGGCGATGCGCGAGGGGGGGAAGGCGCTGGCCAACCACCGGCTGATCGGCAGCACCCTGTACGTGACGCTGGAGCCGTGTGCGATGTGCGCCATGGCCATCGTGCACGCGCGGGTGGCACGGCTGGTCTACGGTGCCAGCGACCCCAAGACCGGCGCCTGCGGCAGCGTGTTCAACCTCTTGGGCGATGACCGCCACAACCACCGGGTGGAGATCCACGGCGGCGTGCTGGCCAAGGAGGCCAGCCTGCGCCTGACCAATTACTTCCGGGCCAAGCGTGGCAAGCCGCCGCTGCTGCTGGAAGACCATGCCGGCGAGGCCTGAGCAGCGAAAGGGTATGATGGGCGCCTCTTTCCTTTTCCGGTGGGCGTCCTGCCTGCCCAGCAACGAGGCGACACGATGGTGGAGAACGGCGCGGCCAACGAGCGACTGATCTGGATCGACCTGGAAATGACCGGGTTGGATACCGACAACGATTCGATCATCGAGATCGCCACCGTGGTCACCGATGCCCAGCTGAACGTGCTGGCCGAAGGCCCGGAATTCGCCATCCACCATTCGCTGGAAACGCTGGAAGCGATGGACGAGTGGAACCGCAACCAGCACCGTCGTTCCGGTCTGTGGCAGCGCGTGCTGGACAGCACCACCACCCTGGCCCAGGCCGAAGCGCAGACCGTGAACTTCCTGGCGGAGTGGATTCCGGCCGGCGTTTCGCCGATGAGCGGCAACTCGATCTGCCAGGACCGCCGCTTCCTGCACCGGCAGATGCCGCGCCTGGAAAAGTACTTCCACTACCGCAACCTGGACGTGTCCACGGTGAAGGAACTGGCCAAGCGCTGGGCGCCGACGGTGGCTGCCGGCCTGGCCAAGAACAGCAACCACACCGCGCTGAGCGACGTGCACGACTCGATTGCCGAGCTGCGCCACTACCGCCAGTTCATGGGCGCGCTGTCGGGCCTGCCGACCGCCTGATCGGCAGTGCCGGCCGCTGGCCGGCACCGCTGCGCCGAAGCGAAGCGCTTTGCCTCAGGGATACCAGTTCGGCCCGTAGGTTGGCGCACCGTCGTGCACGTCGAACGGTCGCGCGCACTCGAACTGAATGTTCCGGCAGCCATTGGGGCATGAGCGTTGCGCGACTTCCTGGGGCAGCTCCATTACATCGGTACCCAGCACGACTTCAAGCTGGCTGGTGTCCCTGTGGACCATCGCATAGGCGCACTGCTCGTTTGTCACCCTGGCGACGATCTCGCATTTCTGTCCGCTGCGCTTGTTGCAGGCTTTCAGTGCCTGCCTGTCGGATGCTCTTTCCTTGTGCTGGCGAACGCTCCAGCCCATCACCAGGCCATCTGGCGAGCGCGCATAGCTGATCCAGCGCGGAACCATCTTCACTGACTGGATGTAGGGGGGCGGCGCGTTGCTGCCGCCGCTGTCACCGGCGCCCGGGATCGGGGCGCACCCCAGGACACCATTGGCGCTGCCGATGGGGTACTGCCCCGGCGGGCAGCGGCCTTCGGCCTTGGCGTGTTGTGAAATGCCCAGCCCAGCCAGGAAGAGGGTACAGAGCAGCAGCAATCGTACGTGCATGGCGCGTCCTTGTGATGATTCATCCAGGCCGCTCGGCAGATGGGGCGGCTTTGGCGACCATAGCCCCGCGCCCACGCGACCACCACCAGACGTTCAACTGGCCGGCGCTATGATCGGCCCCATGAACGAGCCCATCCTGCTGCCCCGCGATATCGCCCACGATGCCCAGGACTGGGCCGACCTGCAGCGGGCGGTCGTCCTGCTGGAAGCGCCGACGATCACCGCGCGCATGGCCAATCTGGTCGGTACGCCGCTGGAGTTCGCGGTGAAGGCCCTGCCCAAGTCCATTTCCGGGCGCATCCATGGTGCGGTCGAGGCGGCACTGTCGAAATCCGCGCAGGCCGCGCTGTGGAGCATGGGCAATACGCCGGGCAAATCGGCCTCGACCCGCTGGCACAAGCTGGCGGCGGCCACGTCCGGTGCGGTGGGCGGTGCGTTCGGCTTCGCCGCGCTGTTCATCGAGCTGCCGGTGTCGACCACCATCATGATGCGCGCCGTGGCCGACGTAGCCCGCAGCGAGGGCTTCGACCTGGCCCACTTCAGCACCCGCCAGGCCTGTCTGGAGGTGTTCGCGCTGGGTGGCAACTCGCCGCGCGACGATGCTAGCGAAACTGGCTACTACCTGGCCCGTGGCTTCACCACCGATGTGATGCGCCACCTGTCGGCCGAGCTGGCCGGGCGCGTGGTGACCGGCCGCGACCTGACTCTGGGCGTGGCACCAAAGGAGGCCGGCAAGCTGCTGGCCAAGCTGGTGGAGAAAGTGGCCGCGCGCTTCGGCGTGGTGGTAACCGAGAAGTTCGCCGCGCAGGCGGTGCCGATCGTGGGTGCTGCGGCTGGCGCCACCCTCAATACGATGTTCACCGACTACTACCAGGACATGGCACGCGGTCATTTCATCGTGCGCCGGCTGGAGCTGAAGTACGGCGAGGATGTGGTGCGCACCTGCTATGACCGGGTGGCTCATGGTGCGTTGAAGATCGAGCCGACGCTGTAACCGGGGTCTGCAAACGGGGTCAGAGCCCTTTCCTGCGGAAAGGGATCCGCCTCGCCTCCACCCTTGCCTCCACGGCACAACTGTTTTGCCCATCCGCGCCTGTTGCGGGCCACGCCTCATCCTCATTCTTGCGGGCAGTCCCCCCGCAAGAGAATGCGCCATGTTGTTCACCCCCCACACTCTGGGCCCGCTGTTGCTGCCCAACCGCATCGTGATGCCGCCGATGACCCGTTCGCGGGCAGCCGCCGGCAACGTCGCCACCGCACAGATGGCGGAGTACTACGCGCAGCGCGCCGGTGCCGGCCTGATCGTCAGCGAAGGCACCCAGATCAGCCCGCAGGGGCAGGGCTATGCCTGGACCCCGGGCATCCACAGCGAGGAACAGGTGCAGGGCTGGCGGCAAGTGACCGATGCGGTGCATGCTGCTGGTGGCCGCATCTACGCGCAGCTGTGGCACGTCGGCCGCGTCTCCCATGTCGCCCTGCAGCCCGATGGCGCGGCGCCGGTCTCGTCCTCGGCGCTGCTGGCCGAGGGGGTGAAGGTGTTCGTCGACCCGACCGGCGCCGGCCCCGAGGCGGGCGTGGGCGAGATGATCCCGCACTCGATGCCGCGTGCGCTGGCCGAGAGCGAGATTCCGGGCATCATCGCCGACTGCGCGCAGGCCACCCGCAATGCGCTGGCCGCAGGCTTTGATGGTGTGGAGCTGCACGGCGCCAATGGCTACCTGATCAACCAGTTCATCGATTCGCAGGCCAACCAGCGCACCGACGGCTACGGTGGCGCACTGCAGAACCGCCTGCGCTTCCTGCGCGAGGTGGTGCAGGCGGTGGTGGCCGTGGCCGGGGGCGAGCGCGTCGGCGTGCGCCTGGCGCCGCTGACCACGCTGCAGGGCGCGGTGGATGATACGCCGCAGGCGACCTACCTGGCCGCCGCGCACCTGCTGGGCGAGCTGGGCGTGGGCTACCTGCACATCGCCGAGGCCGACTGGGAGGATGCGCCGCTGATGCCGGTGGCGTTCAAGCAGGCACTGCGCATGGTCTACCCGGGTACGCTGATCTACGCCGGCAAGTACACCGCCGAGCGTGCCGAGCGGGCGCTGGCCGGGGGCTGGGCGGACCTGATCGGTTTCGGTCGGCCGTTCATCGCCAATCCCGACCTGCCGGAGCGGCTGCGGGTGGGCGCGGAATTGAATGCGCCGGATCGCGCGACGTATTTCGGTGGCGGCGCCGCCGGGCTCATCGATTACCCGGCGTTGGAAGAGGCCGCGGAGGCCTGACGCCGATCGGTGGTGGATGCCGATCGCGCCGGGCCATGCCCGGTGAGCGCACCGCGCGGCATCAACGAACTCCGCCGGGCATGGCCCGGCGCTACCTCGACAATCAGGGCTTGTCGCGTACCAGCGCATCGGCCTCGACCACGCCGCCGTCCTTGCCATGCAGGTACAGGTGCATGTCCTGCTGCGGGTAGGGAATGTTGATGCCGGCGTTGTCGTAGCCCAGCTTGATCTGTTCCATCAGGGTGACCTTGGTGCCGAACTGGTCGGCCGACTTCGTGAAGCAGCGGATGCCCAGCTTGATCGCGTGGTCGCCCAGTTCGTACACCACCACGTCCGGCTCGGGCGAGGGCAGCACGCGGCTGTCGGCCTTCATCAAGGCGATGGCGGTTTCGCGTGCCAGCTGGATGTTGTCTTCGTAGCCGATGCCGATCACCAGTTCGACGCGGCGGGTCGGCTCCGCGGTGAGGTTGATGATCGGCGCGGCGGTGATCAGCGTGTTGGGGATGGTGGTGTGCTGGTTGTCGGCGCCGGTGATGACGGTCTGGAAGATGCGCACTTCGCGCACGGTGCCGGTCTGCCCGGCCACGGTCACCACATCGCCTACGCGGAATGGACGCAGGGTCACCAGCATCACCCCGGAGGCGATGTTGGACAGCGAGTCCTTCAGGGCCAGGCCGACGGCCAGGCCGGCGGTGCCGAGCACGGCCAGCAGCGGGGTGATCTGCACGCCCAGCGTGCCGATGGCCAGCACTACCACGATCACCAGCGAGGCGGCATAGACCACGTTGCGCAGGAAGCTGCCCAGCATCGGGTCCATGCCCATGCGCGAGGTCGCGCGCGGCAGCGCATTGGACAGGCGTCGTGCCACCCACATGCCGACCAGCAGCACGACGATGGCCGCCAGCAACGGTACGCCGTAGGTTTCCAGCAGGCGTTCCCAGTCGAGCGAATGGAACCAGGACGTGGCGGCGGGGACGGGCGGGACGGCAGCGGCGGTCATGCGGGCTCCTTTGCAGCGATGGTCATGGCGTGTGCGGACGCCAGAAACAGGCACGCCCCGCAGAGGCGGGGCGTGCATGCAGCTGCAGTATGGGCGGACGCCAATGAAAGCGACGTCAGCCCATCAACGGATTAACCGTTGGCCTTGTGCTTGGCCAGGCGCAGCCAGGTGTCGACCACGGTGTCCGGATTCAGCGACAGCGACTCGATGCCTTCCTGCATCAGCCACTCGGCCAGATCCGGGTGATCGGACGGGCCCTGGCCGCAGATGCCGACGTACTTGCCCTTGGCGCGCGCGGCCTTGATGGCCATCGACAGCAGCTTCTTCACCGCCGGGTTACGTTCGTCGAACAGGTGCGCGACGATGGACGAATCGCGATCCAGGCCCAGGGTCAGCTGGGTCAGGTCGTTGGAGCCGATCGAGAAGCCGTCGAAGATTTCCAGGAACTCATCGGCGAGCAGTGCGTTGGACGGCACTTCGCACATCATGATGATCTTCAGGCCGTTCTCGCCCTGCTTCAGGCCATTCTGGGCCAGCACCTCAACGACCTTGCGACCTTCTTCCAGTGTGCGCACGAACGGGATCATGACCCACAGGTTGTCCAGGCCCATCTCATTGCGCACGCGCAGCACGGCCTTGCACTCCAGCGCGAAGGCGGCCGAGAAGCTCGGGTCGACGTAACGGCTGGCGCCGCGGAAGCCGATCATCGGGTTCTCTTCGTGCGGCTCGTAGCCGCTGCCGCCGATCAGGTTCGCGTACTCGTTGGACTTGAAGTCCGACAGGCGCACGATCACCGGATTCGGTGCGACCGAGGCAGTCAGGGTGGCGATGCCTTCGGCCAGACGGTCCACGTAGAAGCCGACCGGATCGGAATAACCGGCGATCTTCTCGTCGATCTTCTTCTTGGTCGCCGCATCCTGGCGGTCGTATTCCAGCAGCGCATTGGGGTGGATGCCGATGTGGCTGGCGATGATCATTTCCAGGCGGGCCAGGCCGATGCCGGCGTTCGGCAGCTGCCCGAAGTCGAAGGCACGTTCCGGGTTGGCCACGTTCATCATGATCTTCAACGGTGCCGGCGGCATGTTGCCCAGATCGGTGGTGGTGCGCTCGAAATCGAGCTTGCCTTCGTAGATGAAGCCGGTATCGCCTTCAGCGCAGCTGACGGTGACCTGCTGGCCATCTTCGATCACCTTGGTGGCGTTGCCCGAACCGACCACGGCCGGCACGCCCAGCTCGCGCGCGATGATCGCGGCGTGGCAGGTGCGGCCACCACGGTTGGTGACGATGGCCGAAGCGCGTTTCATCACCGGCTCCCAATCGGGGTCGGTCATGTCGGCGATCAGCACGTCGCCCGGCTGCACGCGGTTCATGTCTTCCAGCGTCTTGACCACGCGGGCGGTGCCCGAGCCGATCTTGGCGCCGACGGCGCGCCCTTCGGCCAGCACGTTGCCGCCCTTTTCAGTCAGCGCGAAGCGCTCGATCTGGGTGGCGTGACTGCGCGACTTCACCGTTTCCGGGCGTGCCTGCACGATGAACAGCTTGCCGCTGACACCGTCCTTGGCCCACTCGATGTCCATCGGGCGGCCGTAGTGCTTTTCGATGACCAGCGCCTGCTTGGACAGTTCCTGCACGTCCTCGTCGCTGATGGAGAAGGTGCTGCGCAGTTCGACCGGGGTGTCCTCGATCCTGACGCGCTCGCCGGGGACATCCGAATACACCATGCGGATCGCCTTGCTGCCGAGCGAGCGGCGCAGGATCGCCGGCTTGCCGGCCTGCAGGGTGGGCTTGTAGACGTAGTACTCGTCCGGGTTGACCGCGCCCTGCACGACCATTTCGCCCAGACCGAACGACGAGGTGACGAACACCACGTCACGGAAGCCGGACTCGGTATCCAGGGTGAACAGCACGCCGGAGGAACCGACGCCCGAACGCACCATCAGCTGCACGCCGGCGGACAGGAACACGTCCTCGTGCTTGAAGCCGTGGTGCACGCGGTAGGCGATGGCGCGGTCGTTGTACAGCGAGGCGAACACTTCCTTGACCTTGTGCACGACATCGTCGGCACCGGTGACGTTCAGGAAGGTTTCCTGCTGGCCGGCGAAGGACGCATCGGGCAGATCTTCGGCGGTGGCCGAGGAGCGCACTGCAACGGCCACTTCGCCGCCGCCGTTCTCGTCGCACAGCTGCTGGTAGGCGCTGCGGATGTCCTGGTCCAGCTGCGGCTGCAGCGGGGCGTCGATCACCCAGGTGCGGATTTCCTTGCCGGCGACGGTCAGCGCGTTGACGTCTTCGACGTCGAGCGTGGCCAGCTTGTCGAAGATGCGCTTGGACAGGTCGTTGTGGGCAATGAAGTCCTTGAAGGCTTCAGCGGTCGTGGCGTAACCGCCGGGGACGGAGACCCCCAGACCGGCAAGGTTGCCGATCATTTCGCCCAGCGACGAATTCTTGCCGCCTACGCGGGCCAGATCGCCCAGACGCAGTTCGTGCAACCACAGGATGTTCTCGTTCAAGCGCGATGCTCCGTTTGGCCATCGCCCGAGGCGGGCTGAATGGCCGCGTCCGTAGGAAGAAGCCGATATGATGCAGGTCGCAGTACCGTCGGCACAAGCTTGTGCTGCAACCATTTTCAGCTTCAGAGGGGTGAAAACCGCGTATGTCGACCATCCGTCCGGTGTTCTACGTTTCCGATGGAACCGGTATCACCGCTGAAACCATTGGGCATAGCC
The DNA here is from genome assembly GCF_003105135.1 of Stenotrophomonas sp. SPM. Lineage (NCBI taxonomy): Bacteria > Pseudomonadati > Pseudomonadota > Gammaproteobacteria > Lysobacterales > Lysobacteraceae > Stenotrophomonas > Stenotrophomonas sp. SPM. The sequence goes on from NZ_QETL01000004.1 coordinate 72,405, forward strand.
TGCTCACGCAGTTCACCGGGTTCAGCTTCATCACTGATCGAATGTCGTTCATCGACGACCCCGAAAAAGCCCGGGAAGCGTGTGTCCGGATCCAGGCAGCGGGGGAGCGGTACCAGGTCCGGCCCATCGTGGTGAACTCCTGCGTCGACCAGAGCCTGAGCCTGATCCTGGCCGAAAGCGGGGCCCTGATGCTGGACGTGTTCGCCCCGTTCATCGAGCCGCTGGAGCGTGAACTGGCCAGCCCGCGCCTGGCCCGGGTCGGCCAGGCCCACGGCATGGTGGACTTCGAGACCTACCATCGCCGCATCAACGCGATGAACTTCGCCCTGACCCACGATGACGGCATCGCGGTGAATTACGACGATGCAGACGTGATCCTGGTGGCGGTGTCGCGCGCCGGCAAGACGCCCACCTGCATCTACCTGGCCCTGCATTACGGGGTGCGCGCGGCCAATTACCCGTTGACCGACGAGGATCTGGAGAGCGACCGCCTGCCGCCGCGGTTGAGAAACTATCGTCGGAAACTATTTGGCCTGACCATCGATCCGGACCGGCTGCAGCAGATCCGCCAGGAGCGCCGCCCGAACTCGCGTTACGCCAACCTGGAAACCTGCAAGCGCGAGGTGGCTGCGGCCGAGGCGATGTTCCAGATGGAACGGATCCCGACGCTGAGCACCACCCACACCTCGATCGAGGAGATTTCCAGCAAGGTGCTGGGCACGTTGGGGCTGCAGCGCGAGATGTATTGACTGCCCCCCCCTGTAGAGCCGAGCCCACGCTCGGCTGATCTTCGGCCAGACTCCGGCGGCCCAGCCGAGCGTGGGCTCGGCTCTACAGGCATGAGCGCTGTCGGCGGGTTGGCGGCGTTTGAACGCCCCCCCTTTGGCCGGGGCCATACAGCCCCCACGTTGTATGGCCAACGTGTAGGATCGACCCATGGCCCACGCCTCGCCCCGCACCGAACGCATTCCCCGGCTGAGCCGGCTCAGCTGGCTGATGGGCCTGTATGCCGAGAATTACCGGCATCTGGTGCGCCTGTTCGCCCCGGCCGAACTGACCGCTGGCAGCTACGTCTCCTCGGTCGGCGACGGCTTGGACGTGCGCCTGGACGTCATCGAGTGCCACCGCTATACGGTGGAGCTGCGCCTGACCTACGACCTGGCCGACCCGGTGACCGGCGAGCCGGACCCCTCGGCCTATGTGCGCCTGTACCGTGACGCCCGCCAGGCCGAGACGACCCACTGCTACGTGGGCCGCCGCTGGCAGGACACGATGGGCCTGTACCCGCCGCCGGCCGAGCTGATCAGCCACCGCATGCGGATGAACACCTTCCTCGGCAAGTGGCTGGAATACCTGGCCGAGCGCGGCCACGGCGTGGCCACCCTGCGCCGTGACCCGGAAGGCAGCGTCGCGCTGCCGGCCGAGCGCCGCCTGTCGCTGGTGCGCTGATCGGCCATAATCCGGGGCTGACCTGCCGCTGGATGCACACCCATGCCGTATACCCCAATCGTCGCCACCCTGGGCTATGTGCTCTCGCCCGATCGTCGCCAGGTGCTGATGATCCACCGCAACACCCGCCCCGGTGACCTCCACCTGGGCAAGTACAACGGCCTGGGCGGCAAGGTTGAACCGACCGAGGACGTGGCCGCCGGCATGCGCCGCGAGATCGCCGAGGAAGCGGGCATCGACTGCACGGCCATGCGCCTGCGCGGCACCATCAGCTGGCCGGGCTTCGGCAAGCATGGCGAGGACTGGTTCGGCTTCGTGTTCGTCATCGATAGCTTCGAGGGCAGTCCGCACGGCGGCAACTACGAAGGCACCCTGGAGTGGGTGGACCTGGACAAGCTGGACACGCTGCCGATGTGGGAAGGCGACCGTAATTTCCTGCCACTGGTGTTCGACGCCGACCCGCGCCCGTTCCACGGGGTGATGCCGTACCGGGACGGGCGCATGCAGAGCTGGGCGTTCAGCCGCCTCTGAGGTGATTGGGGCGCCGCTGCGCTCGCCGGGCATGGCCCGGCGCTACCGATGCAGCTGTCTCCGGGTAGCGCTGGGCAATGCCCGGCGGATTTTCGGCCCGCCTCCTCCAGGTAGCGCCGGGCCATGCCTGGCGGATTGTCGGCGCGGCGGGGTGGCTCAGCGCCGGTGCGCCAGCAGCAGGTGGAAATGCTTGTCGCGCGACTGCCCGTCGTTGCCGGTGGCTGTCTCCCGGTGGCTGCGCCAGGCCGAGACGTTGAAGCCGGACACCCGCAGCGCCAGCTCCACGGCATCGAGCTCATGCAGCTGGAAATCGGCAGCGAACGGCAGGCTGCGCATGAAGCCGGCATCGCCGAAGGCCAGGCACAGGCGGCCGCCGCGGCAGAGCACGCGCGCCAGTTCGCCCAGCACCGGGGCCAGGTTCGGCCAGAAATACAGCGTGTTGACCGCCAGTGCGGCGTCCACCGAGGCGTCGGCCACCGGCAGCGCGTGGGCATCGCCGTGGCGCAGGGCGGCGCGATCGGCCAGGCCGGCACCTGCCAGATGATGGTTGCCGGCATCGACCATCGCCGTGGACAACTCGATGCCCAGGTAGCGGCTGCCGTCCGCCTGCAGCAGCAGGGGCGCGTAGGCCGCATTGCCCGGGCCGATCTCCAGTACCTGTTCGCCCGGCGCCACCGCCAGCAGGGTGATGGCGGCGCGGTTGAGCTCGCCATTGCTGCGGTTCATCGATTCGCCCACGGCCAGTGCGGCTTCGCCGTGGGGGTGCCGCAACTGCGCGGCCAGGGTGCGTGCGTCCAGCATCGACAACGTCCATGAAGAAGGAATCGGACGTGGCGTCGGCGGGTCCGCCGGTGACCATAGCGCCGGGTCAGTGGATTGGGAAGTAGGAAAACCCCGCGTCGAGGTGATGAGCAAATGGCCAGCGTCGCAGCCCTTGAGACCAGGTTGTCCACAGGGGGTGTGGATTACGCGTGGGCAACTTTGTGGATAAGCCGCGACAGGCTCCACCCCCCTAGGCTGTCAAGATGGGTGGCGAAAAAATCACCGCCGGTGATGAGGGGTGACGTACGGGTGAAGGCCGGCTGATGCCAACGCTGTCACCGGCGGCGGCGCTCGCGGTACCCTGTCTGCCTTGATGCCCCGTGAGACCCCATGAAACGTCATTTCTCGATGCTGCGTGAGTTCCAACTGGCGGACTGGTTCACCCTGGCCAACGCCTTCTGCGGCACCGGGGCGGTGTTTGCCGCCATGCGCTTCCTGCAGGACGGCGAGCGTGGCTACCTGATGTTCGGCATGGCGCTGATCCCGCTGGCCTTCATCTTCGATGCCCTCGACGGCCGCATCGCGCGCTGGCGCAAGTCCAGCTCCACTCTGGGCCGCGAGCTTGATTCGCTGTCGGATGTGATCTCCTTCGGCGTGGCCCCGGCGGCGCTGGCCTATGCCTGCGGCATGCAGGGCGGCTGGGACTGGCTGGTGCTGAGCTACTTCGTCTGCTGCGGCGTCAGCCGCCTGGCCCGCTACAACGTCACCGCCGAGGCGATGTCCGGCGACGAGGGCAAGGTCAAGTACTTCGAGGGCACGCCCATCCCGACCAGCCTGGCGCTGGTGATCGTGTTGGCCATTGCTGCCGGCACCGATGCCATCGGCCACGACCTCTGGTTCGGCCAGTGGCAGCTCGGCCCGTGGCAGCTGCACCCGATGGTGCTGCTGTTCGCGCTGTCCGGCTCGCTGATGATCAGCAAGACCCTGCACATTCCCAAGCCATGACCCAGCCCAGCGGAGGCCCGCGATGACCAGCTCGGCCCACGACGCCGGCAGCAGCGATTTCGAGAACCTGTCCCGCCAGTACTTCGGCGCCTGGGGCGATGCCCTGCGCCATGCCGCTACGGCGGGGGCACCGGCCGGCGATGACCCGGGCAGCTGGCAGCGCCTGTTCGACTGGTGGGCCCAGCTGCTGCCCGAACAGGGACAGGGCGCGCCGGAAGATGCGCTGCGCCGCTTCCGCGAGCAGGCCGGGAGCTGGTACGGCACCATGCAGGAAGTGGCCGCACGATTCGCCGGCCGCGATGCCAGCAGTGCCGACGTGGCCCAGGCCTGGCGCGAAGCCGTGCAGGGGCAGGGCGACGGCATGCTGCAGTGGATGCTGCAGGGTGCACGCGGCAGCACCCAGGCCGGTGCCGCGCTGCCCGAGTTCGCCGCGTGGCTGCAGCAGTGGCAGGTGCAGGCCGGCCCCTGGCTGCAGAGCCCGGCCTTCGGCCCCGGCCGTGAGCACCAGGCGCGCTGGCAGACCCTGCTGCGCGCGCAGGAGGAATACCAGCAGCATTCGCGCGCCTACGTGGACCAGATCAAGCAGGCGCTGGAAGAGGCCTTCGATCTGTTCGAAAAGCGCCTGGCCGAGCACGAACAACCGGGCAGTCAGTTGACCAGTGCGCGGGCGATGTTCGACCTGTGGATCGAGGTGGCCGAAGAGGCCTACGCCAAGGTCGCCCTGTCCGAGGCGTTCCAGCAGGTCTACGCCTCGCTCGGCAACGCGCAGATGCGCCTGCGTGCCGGCCTGCAGCGCGAGGTCGAGCAGGTGAGCGAGCGCATCGGCCTGCCCACGCGCAGCGAGATGGATGCCGCCCACCGACGCATCGCCGAGCTGGAGCGCAGCCTGCGCCGCCTGCAGGCGCAGGTGGCCGTGCTGGTCGGGACCGCCGAGGTCGACCCGGTGGCACAGCCCGCGCCGGCCAGGGTGAAGCCGGCCGCACGCAAGCCCGCGAATAAGGCCGCGCCGGCGAAGAAATCCGCTGCGCCCAAGCCGCCTGCCAAGAAGGCGGCAACAGAGAAGACGCCGGCGAAGCCCGCCTCACGCCGCACCACCGCGCGGAAATAACGACCGATGAAAGGACCGCTGGGCTTCAACGCCGATGACCTGATGCAGGAAACCCTGGCCATGCAGCGCAAGCTGATGGAAGGGCTGAAGCTGCTGCCGCAGGTAGAGGACGTGGACTATGGCGCCACTGCGCGCGAGGAAGTCTGGCGCGACGGCAAGGTGGTGCTGTACCGCTTCGTGGGCGAGCAGGCGCCGACCCGCAGGCCGCCGCTGCTGATCGTCTACGCGCTGGTGAACCGGCCGTACATGGTCGACCTGCAGGCCGACCGTTCGCTGGTGCAGAAGCTGCTGGCGCTGGGCCAGGACGTGTACGTGCTGGACTGGGGCTACCCGGACCGCTCCGAGCGCTTCCAGACGCTGGAGGACTACCTGCTGCGCTACATCGATGGCGCGGTGGATGCGCTGCGCGCGCGCAGCGGTGGCCCGGTGGACATGCTGGGCATCTGCCAGGGCGGCGTGTTCGCGCTGTGCTATGCCGCGCTGCGCCGGCAGAAGCTGGGCAGCCTGATCACCATGGTCACCCCGGTCGATTTCCACACTGCCGACAACATGCTCTCGCACTGGGCGCGGCAGGTGGACGTGGACCTGCTGGTGGACACGCTGGGCAACATCCCGGCCGACCTGATGAATGCCAGCTACCTGATGCTCAAGCCGTTCCGCTTGAACGTGCAGAAGTACGTAGGCCTGCTCGACATCCTCGACGACAAGGCGGCGCTGGAGGATTTCCTGCGCATGGAGAAGTGGATCTTCGATTCGCCAGACCTAGCGGGCGAGGCGTTCCGTGACTTCATCAAGCAGTTCTACCAGGGCAACGGGCTGGTGAACGGCACGGTGCGGATCGGCGAGGAAGCGGTGGATCTGTCGCAGGTGACGCTGCCGGTGCTGAACATCTACGCCGAGCAGGACCACCTGGTGCCGCCGGATGCCTCGCGCGCGATGCGCGGGCGCCTGGGTACCGACGACTACACCGAATCCAGTTTCCGCGGCGGGCATATCGGCATCTACGTGTCCGGCCGCGCGCAGCGCGAAGTGCCGGCGACGATCGATGGCTGGCTGAAGGCCCGCGACCTGTAGGGTCGAGCCATGCTCGACTGCTTTGGGGAAATGATGACGTACCGTATTCCGCTGATCCTCGCCGCACTGCTGTCAGCGCCACTCGCCCACGCCGCGCCCGGCGCGCAGGCGCAGCGCGAGATCGCGCAGCTGATCGGCAGCCTCGATGGCGCGCAGTGCAGGTTCCAGCGCAATGGCAGCTGGCACGACGCGGCCGAGGCGCGTGCGCACCTGCAGCGCAAGTACGACTACCTGCTGAAAAAGAACAAGGTGGACAGCGCCGAGCAGTTCATCGAGCGCGCCGCCAGCCAGAGCAGCATGAGCGGCAAGGCCTATCGCATCCGGTGCCCGGGACAGGCTGAACAGACCGCCGCCGCCTGGTTCGGCGCCCGCCTGCAGGCCCTGCGTCAACGCACGCCGTAGACATACCCGCGGTGTAGAGTCGGGCCACGCTCGACTGCTCTTTCTGGTTCCCGAGGAGGTGCCACCATGAAGACCACGCCACGCACGCTGTCGCGTTCGTTGAACGATCGGATGATCGCCGGCGTGATGGGCGGCATTGCCCATCGCTTCGGCTGGAACCCCACCCTGGTACGGATCCTGTTCGTGCTGGTTTCGATCGGTTCGGCCGCTTTCCCCGGCATCCTGGTCTACCTGATCCTGTGGCTGCTGATCCCGAACGAGGCCGATTGAACGCCGCCTCGCGGCCCTGGCCGGTCTGGCTGCGCGCGCTGCAGGTGCTGGGCGCGGCCTGGACCCTGCCAAATACGCTGATCGGCGTGATCGGCGGGCTGGCCGGCCTGCTGGGCGGGGCGAAGCTGCGCTGGAGCGGCCGCGATTGTGCGCTCATCTTCGACCACTGGCCGTGGGGGCCGGGCGGGGCGATCACCCTGGGCAACGTGATCCTGCATACCGGCCACGACTTGGGCATATCCTGCCGGACCTACGCGCACCAGGCGGGGTGGGGCGTGGAGCCGCTGATCCGGCTGGATGACCATGAGCGGGCGCACGTGTACCAGTACCTGGTGCTGGGGCCGCTGTACCTGCCGGTGTACCTGCTGTGCGGGGGCGTGAGTGCGCGTAATCCGTTCGAGCGGGCGGCGGATCACTACGCCCGGTTCGGGCATGGCTGGTGGCCGTAGTTTCCAGCCAACGGCGCAGCCCCTCGTGGCTGGGGCCGGTAGAGTCGACTGTCAGTCGACTGGCATTGCGAGTTGGGCCGGCGGGGTGGGTTCGATCCCGCGAACCC